>NZ_JARVTA010000013.1:0-196323 GCF_030208915.1 Arthrobacter sp. efr-133-TYG-104 | reverse complement strand
AGCGCCGATGGTACTGCACCCGGGAGGGTGTGGGAGAGTAGGACACCGCCGGACAACCATTCAACCGGGCAGCCCCGACCACACGGTCGGGGCTCCCCGCATTTAAACACCAAAACACCCAACACAACAAACAACCCCCACCACGGGTGATCAAGGCGTGAGGCAGCCTGGCCCGGCGGGAGGGCTGGTCCACAGAGCCTGGTCGTGACTGTGAGACCTGCCACGGGCGAGCTGATTATGCCGTCCGAGTTCGGTGGCCACGGTGGGGTCGAATAGAATTGAATCAGATATACGAGCCGCGGGTTGATAGCTTGCGGCGGCGTGACAACGAAATACGGGTTATGAGCGACTACGCACGCGCCAGTGGTCGGCTCGCAACAGGAGGAATCCACCATGGCTGAGCACAACGGCGGCAATCGCGGCGGCAATCGCGGAAACTTCGGCGGGAACCGCGACGACCGCGGCTCATACCGTCCTAACAACAACTCTGGTGGAGACCCTCGCGGGTTCCGGTCCAGGGAGAACCGCGACAGTGATCGTCCGGCTCGTGAAGGCGACCGTCGTCTGTTCAACAGTGACCGTGGCGAGCGGAAGCCGTTTGGCGATCGTCCTGCTCGTGATGGCGAGCGTCGTTCGTTTGGTGGGGATCGTGACCGTAAGCCGTTTGGTGACCGCGGTGACCGTCCTGCTCGTGATGGCGAGCGTCGTCCGTTCAACAGTGACCGCGGTGAGCGGAAGCCATTTGGCGATCGTCCTGCTCGTGATGGCGAGCGTCGTTCGTTTGGTGGGGATCGTGACCGTAAGCCGTTTGGTGACCGCGGTGATCGTCCTGCTCGTGATGGCGAGCGTCGTTCGTTTGGTGGGGATCGTGACCGTAAGCCGTTTGGCGACCGCGGTGAGCGTCCTGCTCGTGAAGGCGACCGTCGTCCGTTCAACAATGACCGCGGTGAGCGTCCGGCTCGTGAAGGCGACCGTCGTCCGTTCAACAATGACCGTGGCGAGCGTAAGTCATTTGGCGACCGTCCGGCTCGTGATGGTGAGCGTCGTTCGTTTGGTGGGGATCGTGACCGTAAGCCGTTTGGTGATCGCGGTGATCGTCCGGTTCGTGATGGCGACCGTCGTCCGTTCAACAGTGACCGCGGTGAGCGTAAGCCATTTGGCGACCGTCCCGAGCGCGGGCCCCGGAACTTCGACCGTCCGGCTCGTGAAGGCGACCGTCGTCCGTTCAACAATGACCGCGGAAATTCCTGGGAAGAGCGTCCCGTCCGCGTTCCCAACGCCAAGGATATTCGTAGCGCCAACCGGCCTGACCGCGAGCGTTCCCCCGAGATTGACGACGACGTCACAGGCAAGGAACTCGACCGCGCCACGGGCCACCAGATTAAGACCCTCGAGGAGCAGAGCGCGGGCTGGGTTGCCAAGCACTTGGTCATGGCTGGCCGCTTGATCGACATTGAGCCGGAGCTCGCCTTCCAACACGCCCTGGCTGCCAGTCGCCGTGGCGGAAGGCTCTCCGTGGTTCGGGAAGCAGTAGGTTTGACCGCTTACGCTGCCGGCCACTATGGCGAGGCTCTGCGCGAATTCCGCACGTACCGTCGGATCAGCGGCTCGAATGTGCACCTTCCTGTCATGGCCGACTGTGAACGTGGCTTGGGCCGTCCCGACCGTGCACTGGACGTGGTTCGCTCTCCCGAGGCCCAGGATCTGGATGCCCCGGGCAAGGTTGAACTGGCCATCGTGGCTTCTGGTGCACGCGCTGACCTGAATCAACTTGACGCTGCTGTCAGCGAACTCGAGATCCCGCAACTGGACATCAATCGGGCATTTTCCTACAGCCCCCGTCTTTTCCGCGCCTACGCAGAAGCACTGTCTGCTGTTGGGCGTACCGACGAAGCCGATAAGTGGGCTCGCCAGGCGCTCGTCGCGGAGAATGCACTGGGTGTTGGTGACTTCGCCGAGCCCGAAATTCTCGACCTCGGCTGGGACGAGGAGGACGAAGAAGCCGCGGGCAAGCCGCGCTTCGAGAAGGCTGCCCGGGACGCCGACGTCGTAAAGCCCGAAACTGAAACCGTCATCGCAGAGGCCGCGGCAGCTGATGTTGAGCATGATGAGGTTGAGTTGGACGACGTCGAATCGGACTACTTTGAGTCCGATGATGCCGAGTCGGACGTGGATTCCGTAGAGGATGAAGCGGATCGCCTGGAAGCAGCTGAGAACGACGACACCGACGCCCAGAATGGCTGATTCACTGATTTCCGCGTTTGATGCCGTCCTTTCAGATCTGGATGGTGTGGTCTACACAGGACCACACGCCATCCAGGGGGCGGTGGCGTCGTTGCAACGCCTCGAAACTGAGGGCGTTCGCTTGGGTTATGTGACCAACAACGCCTCGCGGACTCCCGCCCAGGTTGCTGCGCACCTCCGAAAGCTGGGTGCGCCGGCAGAGGATCACCAAGTGGTCAGTTCGTCCCAGGCGGCCGGGGAGCTACTCGCGTCCCTGTTGCCTGCAGGAGCCCGCGTCCTGATCACGGGCAGCGCGGCATTGGCGCACGAGATCGAGCTGGTGGGGCTTGTACCTGTGTCCAGCGCTGCGGAGAACCCCGTGGCCGTGGTCCAAGGCTTCAACCCGGAGATTGGCTGGAAGGACCTGGCTGAGGCTTCGTACGTGGTTGCCGGGGGCGCGTTGTGGTGTGCGACCAACACGGATATGACCATCCCACAGGCCCGGGGCATTGCCCCCGGTAACGGTGTGCTGGTCGCTGCGGTTGCAGCTGCCACCGGGAAGACACCCGTGGTGGCGGGAAAGCCTGAAGCGCCCTTGTTCCACACCGCGGCAAAACGGTTGAACTCCGACCGTCCGCTCGTGGTGGGCGACCGTTTGGACACCGACATCCTGGGTGGCAACCGGGCAGGATTTACCACCGCGGCCGTTCTTACTGGAGTGGATACCAAGGAAACCATCCTGGCAGCACGGTCCGACGAGCGTCCCGACTACTTGCTGGCCGACCTTGCGGATCTCTACGTCACCTATCCACAAATATCGGACGACGGCGGCACGTTCCGTTGCGGTGCCGCCTCGGCACGTGCGCACGATGACATCGTGACCGTGACGGGTGCCGAGGATGACCTGGACGCTTGGCGCGCCGCATGTGCGGCGTGGTGGTCGGCGGTCCCGGACGCGTCCACTGCCCGAGTGCCGCGCCTTGAGTGGCGCCGTCACTAGACTGGTGGGATGACCGAGCCTACACACCGCCTGGCGTCCGAGGCCGACAACGATCAGGTTGAGCCGGCCCGTACCCAGCTGGACCGAGTCCATCCAGACGGGGACAGCCCCCAGCCGGAAAGCACGCCGATTCAATGGCCAGACACGCCAGTCCCCACCGGTGATGCCCTCGTGGATCGAGCACTGGACGCACTGGGCCGGATCAACGTGGTGCCGGTGGGAGAGCACGGTGACCTGTATGGCCATATCCACGACTCGCTTTCGGAGGCCCTTGATTCCGAGCCGGGCCTTCCCCCGGTAAGTCCACGCAACACCAACAGTTCCGGTTCGGAAGGCGACAGCTAAGGTATGGCACGACTCGATCAGGAACTCGTCGCCCGAGGACTGGCGAGGTCCCGGACCCATGCCGTGAAACTCATCAGCGATGCCAAAGTCAGTTCGGGCGGTGCCTTGCTGACCAAGGCCTCACACCAAGTGGATGCGCAGACTGAGCTTGCCGTGGAGTCCCACATTGAGGACATTTACGCCAGCCGGGCCGGCCATAAACTGGCCGGCGCGCTATCAGCTTTTCCCGACGTCGTGGTGTCCGGGAAGCGGTGCCTCGACGCAGGTGCATCAACTGGTGGGTTCACGGATGTGCTGCTGCGCCAAGGCGCAGCCCAGGTGGTGGCGGTCGACGTCGGACATGGCCAGTTGGTGCCGCACCTGCGCGAAAACCCCCGCGTGGAGGTCCACGAGGGCCTCAACGTGCGGTACATGACGCCCGAACAGATTGGCGGATTGGCCCGATTGACCGTCGCGGATCTTTCCTTCATATCGTTGACCCTGGTCATGTACCCGTTGGCGCAGTGCACGGAGCCGGGGGGCGATATGGTGCTGATGGTCAAGCCGCAGTTCGAGGTGGGCAAGGAACGGTTGAGCCGTACCGGAGTGGTGTCGTCGGAGAACGAACGACGCCGGGCCGTCGCCCAGGTCGCAAGGGCCGCGGTGGAGGCCGGCTTGGAATTGAGGGACGTGGCGGCAAGCCCTTTGCCCGGCCAGGACGGAAATGTTGAATACTTCCTTTGGATGACACGCCGGATGTCGTCCGTGTTGCCTAAGATCGAAGAGCGGGACGAGGACGTTGCTGCATTGATCCATAAACTCTGGCCAGATGACTAGAAAGCAGACCCGATGAGCAGGCGTGTACTTGTCCTTGCCCACACCGGCCGTGAAGAGTCGCTCCGTGCAGCATGGGATGCCTGCACCCAGTTGCATTCCTCCGGCCTCGTTCCGGTGCTCCAGAAGTCTGAACTGGTAGATATTGAGCGCTTCTTCGGCGCCCTTGATACTCCCATTGAGATCCTCCACGACCACGTCAGCCTGGAGGACTTGGAGTTGGTCATGGTCCTGGGAGGTGACGGGACCATCCTGCGTGCAGCCGAGTTGGTCCGTGAAGTGGACGTCCCACTGCTTGGCGTGAACTTGGGGCATGTGGGTTTCCTTGCCGAGAGTGAGCGGGCCGACCTCGCCCAGACAGTGGAATGGATCGCGAGCCGCCAGTACACCGTGGAAGAACGCATGACCATTGATGTCCAGGTGTGGATCAAGGGCCAAAAGATTTGGCACACCTGGGCGCTGAACGAGGCTGCGATCGAGAAAGCCAACCGCGAGCGGATGCTGGAGCTCGTCACAGAAGTGGACGAGCGCCCCATAACCTCCTTTGGCTGCGATGGGGTGGTTTTGGCAACGCCTACGGGTTCCACCGCTTACGCCTTTTCTTCGGGGGGCCCGGTGGTTTGGCCTGAAGTTGAAGCCTTGGTCATAGTTCCGATCAGCGCCCACGCACTTTTTGCCAAGCCGCTGGTGGTTTCCCCGCGCTCCAAGCTGGCGGTGGAAGTGATGAACCGGACGGACGCGCTGGGGGTTCTGTGGTGCGATGGCCGCCGATCCGTGGACTTGCCTCCCGGCGCCCGCGTGGAAGTGACGCGTTCGGCCACCCCGGTGCGGCTTGCCCGCACGCATAAAACCCCGTTCTCTGCACGGCTTGTCCGCAAGTTCGAGCTCCCCATCCATGGCTGGCGCG
The DNA here is from genome assembly GCF_030208915.1 of Arthrobacter sp. efr-133-TYG-104. Lineage (NCBI taxonomy): Bacteria > Bacillati > Actinomycetota > Actinomycetes > Micrococcales > Micrococcaceae > Arthrobacter > Arthrobacter sp. efr-133-TYG-104. Next base: position 191,035 of record NZ_JARVTA010000013.1, on the reverse strand, counting down.
GACCGGCACCCCGACAGGCCGAGGTCCACACGGGTCCCATCCCGGTCATCCGGACCCTGTCACCGGCGCCGCTGCCAAGCCCGCGTGATCCGCATGCCCCCGCTCCCCAGGACCCGGGGGAGCCTTCCGACCCCACGAATGCGAAGTGAATAATGCTTGAGGAACTCCGAATCCGTGACCTGGGCGTCATTACGGACGCGGCCTTGCCGCTGGGCCCTGGCCTTAGCGTGGTCACCGGTGAAACGGGTGCCGGTAAGACCATGGTGGTGACCGCCGTCGGGCTTCTCCTCGGTGCGCGGTCCGACGCCGGCGCCGTGCGGAGCGGCGCCAAATCAGCGTCGGCGGAAGCCGTCCTAAAGCTGGATCCCCGGCACAGCGCGGTGGAGCGTGCCAAGGAGGCAGGTGGTGATGCCGAAGAGTTCGACGGCGTAGCTGAACTCCTGCTGGCACGCACAGTAGGAGCCGATGGGCGAAGCCGGGCTTACGTTGGCGGCCGTGCAGCACCGGTTGGGGTACTGGCGGAATTGGGTGAGAGCCTGGTGGTGGTTCATGGCCAGTCGGATCAGATCCGGCTCAAAAGTTCCACGGCGCAACGGCATGCCCTGGACCGCTTCGCCGGAGCGTCCTTCGCCAAGGCCCTTGGACAATATCAGTCCCTGTTCAGCCACTGGAAGGCGATCCAGTCCGAGCTGGAGACTTTGCGCAGCGAAGCCCGGGAGCGTTTGCGTGAGGCCGAATCCTTGGATGCAGCGCTCGAGGAAATTGACGAGGTGGATCCGCAGCCAGGCGAAGATGACACGCTCAAGGCCGAAGCCGTGAAGCTCGCGAACGTGGAGGAACTGCGGTTGGCGGCGGCGGCGGCGCACCAATCCCTGATTGCGGAAGAGTTTGGCGACGCCGGGGACGCCACAACCATGGTTGACGCGGCCAAACGGACCCTGGAACACGTAGCCGATCACGATGAGGAACTGCGATCGGCCGCCACTCGCCTCGCCGAAGTAGGCTTCCTCCTCAATGACATCGCTGCCGAGCTGGCCAGCTACCAGGCTGCTTTGGATACGGAAGGGCCCGAGCGGCTTTCCGAAATCGAGGATCGTCGCGCGGCCCTGGCGAAACTGATCCGGAAGTACGCACCGAGCATCGATGAAGTACTCGAATGGGCAGCTGCCGCGAGGGTGCGCCTGGACGAACTGCAGGATGATTCGAGCCGTATTGAGTCCCTCGACGCGGAGGTCGCCGCCACGGAGGTCGCGCTTCGGAAGCAGGCCGTTGCGATCAGCAAGGCGCGGCTAAAGGCAGCCAAGACCCTCTCAACACGGGTAAGTGCAGAGCTGAAAGCCTTGGCGATGGCTGATGCCACCTTGGTCATCGAGGTGGATGACTCCGGCGTTTTGGGCCCGTGGGGTACCGACGAGATCGCGTTCCTTCTTCAGCCGCATTCAGGGGCCCCCGCCAGGCCGCTGGGCAAGGGAGCCTCGGGCGGTGAACTCTCCCGGGTGATGTTGGCCATAGAAGTGGTGCTTGCCGCCGTCGATCCTGTTCCCACTTTCGTTTTCGATGAAGTCGATGCGGGCGTCGGTGGGCGTGCCGCCGTCGAGATCGGGCGTCGCTTGGCCATGCTTGCCCGCCACGTCCAAGTGTTGGTGGTAACGCATCTTCCGCAGGTGGCCGCTTTCGCGGACCACCACATCCGCGTTACCAAGACATCGGTCCGCGGTGCCGATGGGAAGACCACCACGGGCTTCACCTCCAGCGATGTGCAGTTGCTCGGTGACGAGGACCGGGTCAAGGAACTGGCCCGCATGCTGGCCGGACAGGAAGACTCCGAGTCGGCGCAGGCGCACGCTCAGGAATTGCTGGACGATGCCAAACTCTTGCCCGCGGCTCTTGATTGAAACGCGGTGGTGGGCAACCATTAGCCATTTGGGGAATCAGGCAGGACGCTTGGAAGGCGTAATTGATGATAAGCTCGAATTCCGTGGTGCAGCGATCAAATTCCCGTGTAAATTCCCGGTTCCCGGGCTCGTCCAAGACGACCAAACACATCTTCGTCACCGGTGGTGTGGCGTCCTCGCTCGGTAAGGGACTGACGGCTTCCAGCCTCGGCCACCTGCTGCGGGCACGCGGTTTGTCTGTAACTATGCAGAAGCTCGATCCCTACCTCAACGTGGATCCGGGCACGATGAACCCCTTCCAGCACGGCGAAGTATTCGTGACTGACGACGGCGCAGAGACCGACCTCGACATCGGACACTATGAGCGCTTCCTCGATGAAAACCTTGAAGGTTCGGCGAACGTCACTACGGGCCAGATCTATTCGACGGTCATCGCCAAGGAACGCCGCGGGGAATACCTCGGAGACACTGTTCAGGTCATTCCGCACATCACCGATGAAATCAAACGCCGCATGCGCCTGCCTGCCGAGGGCAAAAACGCTCCGGACGTCATCATCACCGAAATCGGTGGCACGGTGGGCGACATCGAGTCGCAGCCGTTCCTTGAGTCGGCCCGCCAGGTCCGCCAGGACGTCGGCCGCAACAACGTTTTCTTCCTGCACGTGTCCCTGGTGCCGTACATCGGTCCGTCCCAAGAGCTGAAGACCAAGCCGACGCAGCACTCCGTAGCAGCACTTCGCTCCATCGGCATCCAGCCTGAAGCCATCGTGATCCGTTCAGACCGGGAAGTTCCCGACGCAATGCGCGAGAAGATCGGCCGCATGTGCGACGTCGATATCGACGCCGTGGTCAACGCCGCTGACGCCCCGAGCATCTACGACATCCCGAAGACTTTGCACCGGCAGGGCCTGGACTCATACATCGTCCGCGCACTGGACCTGCCGTTCAAGGATGTTGACTGGACCAAGTGGGACAAACTGCTTGAAGCTGTCCATAACCCCAAGCACGAAGTCGAGATCGCCTTGGTGGGCAAGTACATCGACCTTCCGGATGCCTACCTCTCCGTGACCGAAGCCCTCCGTGCCGGTGGTTTCGCCAACGAAGCCAAGGTCAAGATCCGCTGGGTCCCCTCGGACGAGTGCGAAACCCTCGCCGGTGCCACCAAGTCCCTTGCCGGCGTCGACGGCATCTGTGTTCCGGGCGGCTTCGGTATCCGCGGTCTGGAAGGCAAACTCGGTGCGCTGAAGTTCGCCCGTGAATCCAAGCTTCCGGTCCTGGGTCTCTGCCTTGGTTTGCAGTGCATGGTGATCGAGTATGCACGGAACGTCGTGGGCCTTGAAGGTGCTTCCTCCAGCGAGTTCGAACCGGACTCCAAGTACCCCGTCATCGCCACCATGGAAGAGCAGTTGGACATTGTGGAAGGCCGCGGAGACCTGGGCGGAACCATGCGTCTGGGGCTCTATGAAGCCAAGTTGGACGAAGGCTCGGTTATCGCCGAGACCTACGGGACAACCACCGTGAGCGAACGCCACCGCCACCGCTATGAGGTCAACAACAAGTACCGTGACCAGATCGCGGCCGAAGGCCTGGTCTTCTCGGGGACCTCTCCCGACGGCAAGCTCGTGGAGTACGTGGAGCTTCCCCGCGAAGTCCACCCCTACTACGTTGCGACCCAGGCACACCCGGAGCTCAGCTCGCGGCCCACGCGTCCGCACCCGTTGTTCGCAGGATTGGTCAAGGCTGCATTGGAGCGCCGCGAAGGCGAGCCGGCCGCAACCAAGACCGGTGCCCGCGCTGTAGCTGCCAAGTAATACACGTACAAGCAAAGGACGGCGCGATGCCCGAAATTTCTGAAACCGCCAGTACATCGAAGCAGGTTTCGGATATGCCGAGCCCGCGCCGTCTTTTGTCCTCCAAGAAGGTTTACGAAGGCCGCATCTGGGATGTGGTCAGCGATTCCTTCAAACTCGGCGAGGACACAGACACGCTGGTCCGTGACTACATCGACCACCCGGGGGCAGTGGCTGTCCTTCCCATGAACGTCGACGGCGAAGTGCTGCTGATCAAGCAATACAGGCATCCCGTTGGCATGGACCTCTGGGAAATTCCGGCCGGTCTGTTGGATGTCGAAGGTGAAGACTTCGTGGCAGGCGCCGCGCGCGAGCTCGCCGAGGAAGCGGATCTCACGGCTGCCACATGGAATGTCCTGGTGGACTTCTTCAACTCCCCGGGCTCTTCCAGCGAAGCCGTCCGCATCTACTTGGCCCGCGGCCTGGGCCAGGTGCCGGAAGCCGAGAGGCACGTACGGACAGATGAAGAGGCAGAGATTGAGCTGCACTGGGTCCCCCTGGAGGACGCAGTCAAAGCCGTCGTGGAAGGCCGGCTGCACAACCCCTCGGCGGTGCTGGGCATTCTCGCAGCAGCCGCCGCCCGCGCGGACGGCTTCACCACCCTTCGTCCTGCAAACGCCCCTTGGCCTGCCCATCCGAGCCAGCGCTGAGCGTGGCCGACCCGACCACCCGGCAGGCCACGGCCGTTGACCGGGCGGTAACGGACTACTTACAGCACCTTGGCGTGGAGCGCGGCTTAGCAGCGAACACCCTGTCGGCGTATCGCCGGGACCTGGCCCGGTATTCGAACTTCCTTGCAGGCCAAGGCGTCGAGCGTCCGGACGAGGTCACCCGGCACCACGTCACGGCATTCGTCCAGGCCCTTTCCGATGGCTCCGATGACGCGGCAGTCCTTGGAGTCCGTTCAGCGGCCCGCACCGTGGTGGCCGTCCGTGGCCTCCACAAGTTTTGGGCCTTGGAAGGAACCACGTCGGCGGACCCCGCCAGCGATGTCCACCCACCCATGGCGGGTAAACGGCTTCCGAAAGCGATCAGCGTTGACGAAGTAACCCGCATCCTCGAGGCCGCCGGGACCGATTCGCCAACAGGGCTCCGCGACCGGGCGCTCCTGGAGTTCCTGTACTCCACCGGGGCACGTATCAGCGAGGCTGTTGGGCTCGACGTCGATGATGTGGCCCTTGAAGGCAACGACGCCGGACAGAACGGCGCAGAGCACGACGCCGGACCCGCCGTCGTCAGGCTTTTCGGCAAAGGATCCAAGGAACGGCTGGTGCCCCTGGGTTCCTACGGTGCCCGCGCCGTCGGGGCCTATGTTGTCCGGGGCCGGCCACTGCTTGCGTCCAAAGGGAAGGGGACGCCTGCACTGTTCCTCAATGCACGGGGCGGCAGGATCAGCCGCCAAAGCGCTTGGACCATTCTCAAAACCGCAGCCGAGAAAGCCCGCATCACCAAGGACGTCTCACCCCATACCCTGCGGCACTCTTTCGCAACGCACCTCCTTGAAGGCGGGGCCGACGTACGCGTGGTTCAGGAGCTGCTGGGGCACGCTTCCGTGACTACCACCCAGGTTTACACCTTGGTCACGGCCGATACTTTGCGTGAGGTCTACGCCGCGGCTCACCCCAGGGCCCTCGGGTAGATCCGTCCCGGGGGATGGTCACCCCAAGACGTTCAGCGTCAGTTCCACGGCGTTGGTGAACAAGGCCAGTAGCGAGGTCCCTAAGCCCGCCACGAGGAGGAGCCCAGGATGAGCGAGTCCCACCACCACGCGCCTTAGCCTGGGCCGTTTACGCAGGAACTTTTTAGGTACCCGGGTCCTTACGGGTACCTGCCGCCAACCGCGAAGCCGGCGCAGGAACCAAGCACAACGGACGATGAATGCCATCCAAAGAATGGAGAGCACCAGCGGAACGGCGGCAACCATGAGGTTGAATCCGAGGGCCGTGACTTCCTTTTCCGAGTCGCCGACCACCGATTGGACGGTGGTGGAAATCGAGGCGCTCATCACCACGGAGGCACACCACACAATGAACGCGGCCACCAATGCCATGAACCGAACGAAGAAGTGCCCCAGCACCGTGGCATCCACGGCGCGCAGGCGGCTCCGGGGCGTGGCGTGTAGAAGCATGACGGTTGAGATCAAAGTAGGCAGTGCTGCCGCAATGACCAACAGGTACCAACTCCAGCCGGCGACGTCCAGCACTTCGTCAAGGACGATCAGCCCAGCCCAGAAACCCGTCCAGGCCCAGCCTGCATAGAGAGGGTGGGCCACCAGCCACGACGGGAGCCAGGAGTCGCGGTCAGGGACGGCCCGCTCGACGACGGTCGCCTCGCCCGCAACCGACGGGTCCGCCTGTGCGTCACCCCCATCTTCGCTCATGGGCTCACTGTAGCAATGGGCGCAGTGGCGGGGGAGAGCAGGTTAAGGTAGTCACCATGACAGCTGCTCACGTGACTTTATGCTTCCTCCTCCGCGACGGGCCGGATAGCGAACATGTGCTGCTCGGCACCAAGAAAACCGGCTTTGGCCGCGGCAAAGTTGTCGGCGTCGGCGGCCACGTCGAGCCAGGCGAGACCGCATCACAGGCAGCGTGCCGGGAGGTCTTGGAAGAGGTCAGTGTGGTGGTTGCGCCGGAGGACTTGGTACCTGCAGGCACCGTTGATTTTGTGTTTCCGGCGCGGCCCGAATGGGATATGGCCACCACAGTGTTCCTGACGCGGGCATGGCAGGGCGAACCATCAGAAAGCGACGAGATCGCACCGGCATGGTTTCCGGTCAACCGTTTGCCGGTTGAGCGGATGTGGGCCGATGCCGAGCACTGGCTACCTGCCATGATCTCCGGGCAGCGCATCGCGGTCCAGGTCCGCCTTGCCGCAGACAACGAGAACGTGGCGGAGGTCCACACAGTGGAGTGGGCTGGTCCAGCCTAAGCACCGAACGACGGCGGACCGGCCACCTTGGGTGACCGGTCCGCCGTCGTTGGTGCAGCTGCGGTACAGCTAGGGGACGTGCCGTTCTTCAGGCCCGTTGTATTCACTCAAGGGGCGGATGAGCGAGTTGGAGGCCACCTGTTCCATGATGTGGGCGGTCCAGCCGGTGATGCGGCTGGCGACGAACAACGGTGTGAAGGTTTGGGTGTCGAAGCCCATGAGGTGGTACGTGGGCCCGGCGGGGTAGTCCAGGTTGGGCTTGATCGCCTTTGCCTCGTCCATGGCCTGCTCCAGGCCGTTGTACAGTCCGAGCAGTTCTGGCCGGCCGTAGTGGGCAATCATCTTATCCAGCGCGGCCTTCATGGTGGGGACGCGGGAATCGCCGTGCTTGTAGACGCGGTGTCCGAAGCCCATGACCTTCTTCTTTTGAGCCAGGGCATCCTCCATCCAGGTCTTGGCCCGGGCGGCGGCTTCCTCGAGCGATTCTTCGCTGCGGATGCCGATCTCGTCGAAGGTGTGCATGACGGCCTCGTTGGCTCCGCCGTGCAGCGGGCCTTTGAGGGCGCCTATGGCTGCGGTGACAGCTGAGTGCAGGTCAGCGAGTGTAGAGGTGACCACGCGTGCGGTGAACGTGGAGGCGTTGAAGGAGTGTTCCGCGTACAGGATCATCGAGACGTTGAAAGCCTCCACCACCTCATCCACAGGCTCTTCGCCGAACGTCATCCAGAGGAAGTTCGCTGAGTAGTCCAGGTCTTCGCGTGGTTCGATGACGTCCTGGCCACGGCGGCGGCGCTGGTCATACGCCACGACGGCGGGCATGGCAGCCCACAGGTCGATCGCTTTCTTCATGTTCGCTTCGGGCGACGAGTCCTCGGCCAGCTCGTGTCGGGCACCGATAACGGACGTGGCGGTACGGCACACGTCCATGGGGTGGGCCGTGGTGGGCAAGGCATCAACAACCTGCTTCACTACCGGGTCCAGTGCCCGGCCAGCGCGCTCGCGGGCGGTGAACTCGGCCAGCTGGGCCTCGTTGGGCAGTTCGCCGTTCCACAGCAGGTATGCGACTTCTTCGAAGCTGCATTTGGCTGCCAGTTCCTGTACCGGATAGCCGCGGTAGAGCAGCGAGTTGGTGTCCGGATTGACCTTTGAGACGGCGGTGTAGTCCACTACGACGCCGGCGAGGCCCTTTTTGATCTCTGTTTCAGCCATGCTGAACTCCTTCGTTCATGATGCAGGGCTCCGAGTGTTGCCGGAGCACCTGCGTTCCCCTGTGATGGATCCAGGACCTAGCGAACGCCGGGAACCTGGAAGTTGAAAACGCCGGTATCGAATTGGTTATATGCCTCGTAATCGACCAGTTCGTAGAGACGAGCACGCGTGAGCATGTTGTCCACGTGCGCTTCTTGGGTCCCCGCAGCCTTGATCGATTCCAGAGTACGCTCTGCAGCGCCCATGGCAATGCGGAGGAGGGTGACGGGGTAGATGACCATGTTCACGCCGACGTTCTGGAGTTGTTCGGTGGTGAAGAGCTCGCTTTTGCCGAACTCTGTCATGTTGGCCAGGATGGGCACGTCCACGGCGTCGCGGATGGCTTGGAACTCGGACAGGTCGCGCATGGCTTCGGGGAAGATCGCATCCGCCCCGGCGTCCACGAGTGCGCGGGCCCGGTCCTTGGCTGCGTCCAGTCCTTCGACTGCGCGGATGTCGGTGCGGGCCATGATGAGGAAGTTCGGGTCCCTGCGGGCATCGGCTGCGGCGCGGATTCGTTTGGCGGCGGTGTCGATGTCGACGACGTTTTTGCCGTCGAGGTGGCCGCAGCGTTTGGGGTTGAATTGGTCCTCGATGTGGAGGCCGGCCAGGCCTGCGTTCTCGAGTTCCTGGACGGTGCGGGCCACGTTCATGGGTTCACCGAAGCCGGTGTCCGCGTCCACGAGGGAGGGCAGGTCGGTCATGCGTGCGATCTGCCCTGCACGGGTGGCGACCTCGGTGAGGGTGGTCAGGCCGATGTCGGGCAAGCCGAGATCGTTGGCCAGGACCGCGCCGGAGATGTACACCCCGGCGAAGCCCTTTTCCTCAATCAAACGGGCGGAGAGCGGGTTGAACGCACCCGGGAACTGGGCGATGGTCCCGGAGTTCAGCAGTTCCCGCAGTTTCACCCGCTTCTGCTCGGGCGTGACGTTCGAGTACAGCATTTAGAAAAGTCCCTTCGGTGCTGCGTCGAGGTTGATGACCCCGGGCGCGGCGGTGATGTTCAGCTGGTCCAGTTCACCGGCACCGAGTTCGGGGAGGCGTTCGACGGCGGTGAGGAACCGTTCGATCTCGGCGTCCTCGACGAGCCCGGCGGCGAGCGTGCGGAACTTGGTGATGTATTGCTCGCGGGCGAAGGGCCGGGCGCCGAGCGGGTGCGCGTCGGCTACGGCGATCTCATCGGTGATGACGGTGCCGTCCGTGAGGGTGATTTCCACGGTGCCGCCGAAGGCTTTCTCGGCGATGTCCAGGGAGTGGTAGCGGCGGGTCCATTCCGGGTCTTCGACCGTGGTGACTTTGTGCCAGAGTTCCACGGTGTCCGGGCGGGTGGCGCGCTCGGGGGCGTAGGAGTCCACGTGGTGCCACGCGCCGTCCTGCAGCGCGACGGTGAAGATGTACGGGATGGAGTGGTCCAGCGTTTCCCGGGAAGCGGTGGGGGAGTATTTCTGGGGGTCGTTGGCGCCGGAGCCAATCACGTAGTGGGTGTGGTGGCTGGTCTTGATCAGCACGGAGGCCACGTTGGCGGGGTCGGTGGTTTCGGGGTGTTCGCGGTGGAGCTTCCGGGCCAGGTCAATCCAGGCCTGGGCTTGGTATTCGGCGGAGTGTTCCTTGGTGTAGGTGTCCAGGATCGCGCGTTTCGCCTCCCCGGGCAGCGGCAGGGGCACCTCGTAGGAGGCGTCCGGGCCGTCGAGCATCCAGGCGATCACGCCGTCTTCGCCTTCGTAGATCGGCACGGGAGAGGTTTGGCCGCGCATGGCACGGTCGGCGGCTTCGACGGCCATCTTGCCCGCGAACGCCGGGGCGTGGGCCTTCCAGGTGGAGATTTCACCCTTGCGGGACTGGCGGGTGGCGGTGGTGGTGTGCAGCGCCTGCCCCACGGACTGGAAGATCGTCTCCACATTCAAGCCCAGGAGCGTTCCGATGCCGGCCGCCGCGGAGGGGCCGAGGTGGGCCACGTGGTCGATCTTGTGTTTGTGCAGGCAGATCGCCTTGACCAGGTTCACTTGGATTTCATACCCGGTGGCGATGGCCCGGACCAGGTCTTTGCCGTTGGAGCCCACGTGCTGCGCGACGGCCAGGATCGGGGGGATGTTGTCCCCGGGGTGGGAGTACTCGGCGGCGAGGAACGTGTCGTGGTAGTCCAATTCGCGGACTGCGACGCCGTTGGCCCAGGCGGCCCATTCCGGGGACACCCGCTCTTCGATGCCGAAGACCTTCGCGCCCTTGCCTCCCGTGGAAGGACCATGCGTCAGGGCCTGGGCACGGGCAGCGACGATCGGTGCCCGGTTCAACGAAGCGATGGCCACCGAAGCGTTATCGATGATCCGGTTAATCACCATGTCAGTGACCTCGGCCGTGACCTCTACGGGGTCGGCGGCGACCACAGCGATTTTATGGGCCAACTGCTCCTCGCGGGGGAGGTTTTCTTCGCTCTTATAGACGCGGACGTGGTTGTTCTTGACCATGGTGCTCCTTGTGGTGGGACGTTCTAACGGGCCGGATGGACGGCCTTGACGTGGGTAAGGCTGCGGTGCAAATGAAGTATCGCGGCGGCTTCGGCCAGCCGGGGATTTCCGTCAGCAATAGCCTCCGCTATGGCCGCGTGCTCTGCCGCGGCCGCATGGAGCCGGGCGGCATCGTCGGCTGCGAGGCGCCGGACCCGGACCAAATGGACCCGGAGGCTGCGCATCGCATTGGCGAGATAGGAATTGGAAATCGCGGCATCGATGGCCTCGTCCAACCGGCCAACCAGCGCATAGTACTCGTGCCGGGCGGGATCGTCTTCGCTGAGTAGTCCAGGGGCGTCTAGGAGCTGGGCGCGGAGCTCAGCAAAAACAGCCGCTTCACCGCGCTCAGCGGCCAGGGCGGCGGCCCGCACTTCCAAGGTTTCGCGCAGCTCGAACAGCTCGTCGATGTTCTCCAGCGAAATATCGGAAACGACGACGCCGCGGCCCCCCGCCGCCGTCGTCAACCCCTCTGCGGTGAGGCGGCTCAGCGCCTCCCGGACCGGGGTCCGTGACACCCCGAGGCGTTCGGATTGCTCAACTTCAGCCAGAATGGCGCCCGGCCGAAGACGCCATTCGACGATGTCTTCACGGAGGGCCATGTAGGCCCGATCACTGGCGCGCATGATGCCACTGTATACACAGTGCGTGGCGATTGCTAGAACTGAAAGTGAAAAGTGACCAATTAATGTCTGCTTGTATACAAAGCCCATCTGCGGGGCTTTCAGTAGCTAGCGGCTAAGCGCGATTCCAGCTGTATTCGTTTTCCGGCCGTCCGGGCGTACCGTACCGCGGTGCCCTGGTGACGGTGCCGGCGTCGGCAAGGTATTCCAAGTATCGTCGGGCGGTCACACGCGACATGCCGAGCGCATCCATCACCTCGCTGGCGGACACCGGCACATGCCGGGCCCTCATCAAGTCCTTGACCGATTCCAACGTGGAGGTGGACAGGCCCTTGGGCAGCGGCAGCTCAGTGGGGGCACGCAGGCTCGCGAACGCCTGGTCCACATCACTTTGCGACGCCCCGGCTTTTGAAATGCCGGACACGGAACCGGCCAACTGTTCACGGAAGGTGCGGTAGCTGCGCAGCTTGTCCGCAAACGTGGCGTAGGTGAACGGCTTGATTAGATACTGCACGACGCCGATCGACACCGCGCTGCGGACGATGTTGACTTCCCGGACCGCGGTGATCGCGATGATGTCAGCAAACACGCCGGCGGAGCGCATCCTGCGGGCCACATCCAGGCCGTGCAGATCAGGAAGGTTCAAATCAAGCAGTACCAGGTCCACGGGTGTACCGGAGGCCGCGAAATCACTCAGGATTCTTAGTGCTGATTGGCCATCCGGGGCCGTCCCCACCAAGGTAAAGCCCTCCATCCGCCCGACGTAGACGGCGTGTGCGTCAGAAGCGATGGGTTCGTCCTCGACCACCAAAACCCGGATGTCTGTCATGCTTTCTCTTCCTCGGAGACCGGCGCGGGAAGCACCACATGGAATTGCGCACCGCCGAGGTTGCTGTTGGACCCGAGGTTGCTGATGGACATCGTACCGTTCAGGCGATGTACGGCCTGACGAACCAGCGCGAGTCCGACTCCCCGCCCATGGGCTCCGCGGGGATCTTCCGTCGAAGATTTCGTGCTGAATCCATACTGCAAGACGTCCTCGATGGAGCCGTCGTCGATTCCCTTGCCGGAATCCCGCACGGTGAACTGGACGCCCGTAGGCCGGGCATCCACATCCAGTTGTACCTTCCGGGGAGATTCACCCGCCGCCGCGGCATCGATGGCGTTATCCAAGAGATTTCCCAGGATCGTCACCAAGTCCTGGACTTCGAGACCGCGGACGCCGGAATTGCCGGAGGTCCGCACCTCCAGCTCCACTCCGCGCTCATGTGCTTCTGCGGACTTGCCCATGACCAGCGCGCTCATTACCGGTTCGTCGACGGAGGCCACCATGTCGTCGGTGAGCTGTTGGCTGAGCTCAAGATCTTTGGTGGCGAACTCCAGTGCCTGCGGCGTGCGGCCCAATTCCAGGAGGGAGACAATCATGTGCAGCCGATTTGCGTGCTCGTGGGTCTGGGCCCGCAAGGCATCGGAGAGCGTCTTCATTGTTTCCAGTTCGGTGCCGAGGGACTCAATTTCGGTCCTGTCCCGAATAGTGGCGACTGTGCCATAGACGGCAGGTTTCTGCCTGCTGCGCTTGGGCAAGGGGGCAATTGCTGGTGCCTGGTTCACCACCAGGATCCGGGATCCGGTCAGATGGATCTCGTCATGTGCCGGTCGGCCGGACTCGAACAAGGCCCGGAGGCTGCCGCCGAAGGGAAGCTCGGCAAGTTTCGGGGCGGCGTCGGGTGACCGGTCGACGTCGGACGGTTCCAGCCCCAGCAGCTCCGCCGCTTGATCGTTGTACATGACGGCTTTTCCCTTGGTGTCCACCAAGATCAGGCCTTCACGAACTGAATGCAGGACTGATTCGTAATACGCGAAGAGTTGTGCCAGCTGTTCCGGGCCCCACCCGCGGGTGATGCGGCGAAGGTACCTGCCAAGGATCCAGGAGGCCAGGAACGCGAAGAACAACACCACTATGGCAATTCCACCAATAACGCCGAGCCGCTCCGCCACATCGGTGTCAACTGTTCGGACGGTGATCCCCGCCGCCACTAACGCCTTGACGTTGCCGGCGCCGTCCTTCACGGGGGCGATCGTGCGCACCGACGGGCCAAGGGTTCCTGCGGTGACTTCGGTAAACGTCTCGCCATGGAGTGCGGGGTCGATGGTCCCGATATAGGGCTTGCCGATTTCCTCGGGACGGGGGTGGGTCCAGCGTGTGCGGTCCGGCGCCATGATCGTAATGAAATCCGCCTTGGCGTCCGCGGTGACTTTAAGTGCGTAGGGCTGAAGCGCCGCTGACGGATTCGGCGTCGAAGCAGCTTGGAGGACCAAGGGATTGTTGGCGATTGACGTGGCGATGGCGCGCATCCGGTCTCCGGCGTCGCCATAGGCGCGATCCCTGGCTTCCACCACGGAGAACGTACCGAAAACCGCCGTCAGCACCAGGACGAACAGTAAGTTCGCCACAAACAGGCGCCGGGCGATGCTCCATTTATGAAACACGTTGGCCTCCCATGACCAATATGAACGTAAGGGTGATGTGTGTCACCAGCGGATCAATGATGGATATCACACAGGGGCGGCGGAGTGGACACAAGTGCAGGACCGCGGCGCCTTACACAGTATCCAGAAGGAGAATCCCATGACCTCTCAACGAGGAGAGTCGGCGCTGGCCACCCGTAGTGGACGCAAGGGGCTCGATAAGTCGCATTACCTGTACATCGCCGTCATTCTGGCGGTCGTGCTCGGCGCGGTCATCGGCCTGATGTTCCCCGAGGTCGGCAAGTCGCTGAAACCGCTCGGCGACGGCTTTATCAAACTCATCAAGATGATGATTGCCCCTGTCATCTTCTGCACCATTGTCCTTGGCATCGGTTCCATCGCCAAAGCAGCCACTGTGGGCAAAGTCGGCGGCTTGGCACTCGGATATTTTGTGGTGATGTCAACGTTCGCCCTGGCCATCGGCCTGGTGGTGGGTAACGTGATCCACCCGGGCGCTGGCCTGAAGTTGAGCCCCTATGATCCAAACGCCAAGGCGGCGACCAACAGCACGGCCGATTTCCTCCTGGGTATCATCCCGAATGACATCCCGGTCCTCCCGACGTTGCTTGCGGCGATCCTCATCGGTTTCGCCCTCCAGAAGATGGGCAAACAGGGTACGCCGATCCTCACCGCGATTGGCCATGGACAACGGCTGGTGTTCCGCATCCTGGTCATGATCATGTGGCTGGCTCCGGTGGGCGCCTTCGGTGCGATCGCGGCTGTTGTGGGAGCCACGGGTGTCCAGGCGATCTTCAGCATGTTCACGCTGATGGTGGCGTTCTACATCACCTGCGCACTGTTCATTGTGGTGATTCTCGGTTCGATCCTTCGGGTAGTGTCCGGGGTCAACATCTTCAAGCTCATGAAGTACTTGGCCCGTGAATACCTCCTGATCTTCTCCACTTCGTCTTCGGAAGCAGCACTGCCCCGCCTCATCGCCAAGATGGAACACCTCGGAGTCTCCAAGCCGGTAGTCGGCGTCACCGTTCCCACGGGCTACTCCTTCAACCTGGACGGCACAGCCATCTACCTGACCATGGCATCCCTCTTCGTCGCGAACGCCATGGGTACGCCCCTTGATTTCGGAGCCCAGATTTCCCTGCTCGTCTTCATGATCATCGCTTCGAAGGGCGCCGCTGGTGTCACGGGTGCAGGCCTGGCGACCCTCGCGGCCGGACTCCAGGCCCACCGCCCCGAGTTGCTCGGTGGAGTGGGCATGATCGTGGGCATCGACCGCTTCATGTCGGAAGCGCGGGCACTGACGAACTTCACCGGCAACGCTGTCGCCACGATCCTGGTGGGCACCTGGGTCAAGGAGATCGACAACAGCCAGGTGGGGCGCGTCCTCTCCGGCGCCGCTCCCTTCGACGAGCAGACCATGATGTCCGACGGCGAGGCTCACGCCGACGCCGGGGTTGCCGCGACGCTCGCTTCCAACAGCACTGCAGCCACGCCACTGTCCATCGAAAAGCACGCAGCCAGCGTCTAGCCAGCCCCCAGCACCACATGTCATGGCAAAAGGCCGGTATCCTCCAGATGCCGGCCTTTTGCGTTGTCCGCAGCACCCTGACAATCGCGCAACCTTAGACCTCAACTAGAAGGTCAAGGCTCAATACGCGGACAAAGTCAAGTTCCCAAAATAAGCGTGTCGGCGCTGTAGCCTGAAGGGGTAGTAGCGCTGGGACCCGGGGGATCAGCGGCAGGGAAGATCGTCGTCGAAAGAGTGGTTAGATACGTGGGCATCGAACGTGGAACAGCGACGCTGGAAGGCACTGAAATCGACCTGGAAGACGCCGTCATGGGTCCCACGGGCCGCCCTCATCGCGACTTCCCGGAACCCGCTCCGTTGGCATCCCATGGGCCGGCCAGGGTCATCGCCATGGTCAACCAAAAAGGTGGCGTAGGTAAGACCACCTCCACCATCAACCTTGCCGCGGCGCTCGCAGAATACGGCAGGCGTGTGCTCTTGGTCGATTTCGATCCCCAGGGCGCACTCTCAGCAGGCCTCGGCGCCAACCCGCACGAGCTCGACCTCACCGTTTACAACGTGCTCATGGACCGCAAAGTGAGCATCGAAGACGCCATCCAGAAGACCGGCGTCGAGGGTGTGGATCTTCTGCCCGCGAACATCGACCTTTCCGCGGCCGAGGTCCAGTTGGTCAACGAGGTGGCTCGCGAGCAGGTTTTGGACCGTGCCCTGAAGAAGGTGGAAGATGACTACGATGTCGTGCTCATCGACTGCCAACCCTCCCTTGGCCTGTTGACCGTCAATGCCCTGACCGCGGCCCACGGCGTGATAATTCCCTTGATCTGCGAATTCTTTGCCCTTAGGGCCGTTGCCCTCCTCGTGGAGACCATCGAGAAGGTCCAAGACCGCCTCAACCCGCGCCTGCAGGTGGACGGAGTCCTGGCAACGATGTACGACGCCCGTACGCTCCACAGCCGGGAAGTGATTTCCCGCCTGGTGGAGGCATTCGGCGACAAAGTGTTCGAGACCGTCATTAAGCGTTCCATCAAGTTCGCTGACGCCACGGTGGCTGCGGAGCCGATCACCAGCTATGCCGGCAACCACATCGGCGCAGATGCGTACCGCCGTCTTGCAAAGGAACTGATTTCGCGCGGCGGCGCGCCCTAGCTCATCGTGGTTCGGTCAATCGCCCCGGCCACTGAGACGCCCACAGAAACGGAAGCAAGCCCGCGGAAGGCCGGCTTCGAGGTGCGCCTGGCTAATTTCACCGGCCCGTTCGATCTCCTTCTGGGGTTGATTTCGAAGCACAAGCTCGATATCACCGAGGTGGCCTTGTCCACGGTGACCGATGAATTCATCAAGTACATCCGGCGCCTCCAGAAACTGGGGGAGGACTGGGCGTTGGATGAAGCCAGCGAGTTCCTGGTCATTGCCGCCACTTTGCTGGACCTCAAAGCAGCCCGACTTCTTCCTGCCGGAGAAGTCGAAGATGCCGAAGACATTGCCCTCCTGGAGGCCCGGGACCTGCTGTTCGCCCGCCTCCTGCAGTACAAAGCATTCAAGGAAGTTGCGGGCATTGTGGGTGCAACGCTGGAGCAGGAAGCCCGGAGGTATCCACGCCACGTGGCTTTGGAGCAGCATTTTGCCGCCATGCTTCCCGACCTTGTGTGGCGGCACACCCCCGAGCAGTTCGCGGAGCTGGCCGCCGCGGCACTCAAACCCAAAGACACCGCACTGGTTGAGGTGGGGTTGGACCACCTCCACGCACCGCCGGTCAGCGTCAAGGAACAGGCCGAGATTATGGGTTTCCGCTTAAGACTGGGTGCGCCGCTGTCCTTCCAAACGTTGATTGCCGACGCCGACACAACATTGGTGGTGGTGGCTCGTTTCCTTGCGTTGTTGGAGATGTTCAGGGATCGCGTTGTTGCCTTCGAACAGCCGGAACCGTTGGCCCAGCTGACCGTGCGATGGACCGGAGCCGACGCGGAGTGGGACAGTTCCAGCCTGAACGAGGAATACGAAGCAGGACGCGACGTCGGAAAAGCTGGAAGCGCAGGAGACACCAATGAGTGAAGAGGGAACCGTCCTGGACGGCCTGGCAGAACTGAACCAGCTGCCCGGCGGGCCACGGGGCGCGCTGGAGGCAGTCCTGATGGTCATCGACCAACCGGCCACCTCGGCCGAGCTGGCCGCAGGACTGAACGTCACGGTCGCCGCCGTCGAGGAATTGCTGCAGGACCTGCAGCGGGAGTATAGCGGCTATACTGTTAAAGCCCCGGACGTGGATGCTGTCGGCTTTGCCCAAGACAGCACTGCACCCCGGGGTTTTGAATTGCGGAACGTCGCCGGAGGGTGGCGGATCTACTCGCGACCGGAATTTGCCGACGTCGTGGGCAGGTTCGTCCTCGAAGGCCAGACCACCAGGCTTACTCAAGCGGCGCTTGAAACACTGGCGGTTATTGCTTACCGGCAACCGGTCTCCAGGGCCCGGGTGTCTGCAATTCGCGGCGTCAACGTTGATTCGGTGGTCCGGACTCTGACCCAGCGGGGTTTGATCGAGGACTCCGGAACCGATCCCGAATCGGGTGCTGTCCTCTACCGGACAACCTCGTACTTCCTGGAACGGATGGGCATCGGTTCGGTGGCCGAACTGCCGCAACTCTCGCCGCATCTTCCAGGCCTGGAAGGCATCGACGAGTATTACGACGCCAGCCGCATGTAACGCCGGGCCAACGCCCGGACTGCTTTAGAACTTCATACAGATTCACGCACCACACCCCGGTGCACAGCGACAAAGGGCAGACGATGTCTGCCCGGCTGGCTAGTGTTGATTTCATCAACGAAAGCCGGCCATTACTACACAAGGACGGGTCATGACACAGGCGGGACGCCAGAGTTCACCACGTAACGGTTCGGGACGCAACAGCTCCGGACGCAATGAGGCCAAGGGCGGCAACGGCCGCTCCAACGCCGGCGGCTTCTCCGGCCGCGGCGGCAGCGCCGGCGCTGGAAAGCGGAACTTCACCCAGGGCGAGGGCCGCCCGTTCAAGGCTTCGAAGCCTCGCGAAGCTGCCCCTTTCGATCCCGACAACCCCACGACGGCGGGCGGTTACGATCGCGGCGAGGCGGCAAGGCCTGCCAAGCCGTTCCGTAAGCCGGGCTCCAACAAGCCAGGCTTCGGGAAAGCGCCGGGTACTCCCGGTGCCATCAAGCCCAAGGCAAAACCAGCCAAGCAGTTCGGCTCCAAGGCCTTCGGCAGCGAACGCTTCGGCCAGAACCTTGGTCCCATTCGCAAGCCAGGACGCAACCGCGGCCCGCGCCAGGAAGTTCCGCAGTCGGACCTGCACGACGTCGACGGCGTGCGCCTTCAGAAGGTCATGGCCCAGGCCGGAGTGGCCTCGCGCCGGGTGTGCGAGGAAATGATCCTCGAAGGCCGCGTTGAGGTTGACGGCCAGGTCACCACCGAACTTGGCATGCGCGTCGATCCCACTGCTGCAGTGATCCACGTTGATGGCATCCGGATCCAGCTCGATGAAACCCTTGTTTACATGGTGTTCAACAAGCCCAAGGGCGTTGTATCCACCATGGAGGACCCGGAAGGTCGGCCCTGCATCAGCGACTTCCTGAAGAACAACAAGAACAAGGGCGAACGCCTGTTCCACGTCGGCCGGCTCGATGTCGCCACCGAGGGCCTTCTGCTGCTGACCAACGACGGCGAACTCGCCAACCGCCTGACACACCCTTCCTATGAGGTACCCAAGACGTACTTGGTGCAGGTGCGTGGGCCGTTCCCGCAGGGTGTCGGCGCCAAGCTGAAGGCCGGCGTCGAACTTGAAGACGGCTTCGCTGCCGTTGACTCTTTCAAGTTGGTTGACTCAACCCCAGGCCACGTCCTAATCGAGGTTGTCCTCCACTCGGGCAAGAACCGGATCGTGCGCCGTATGTTCGACGCCGTCGGGTTCCCCGTGGAGCGGCTCGTCCGCGTCAAGGTTGGCCCCATCGGCTTGGGTGACCAACGCCAGGGCAGCATCCGCAACCTCGGCAGGCAGGAAGTCGGACACCTCCTGGCATCTGTAGGACTCTAGGGGATGTCGGCATTCAGTACGCACGGCAGGGGCCATCTCGATGGCCCTGTCGTCGTTCTCGGCACGGGCTTGCTGGGGGCCAGTATTGGCCTTGGCCTCCGCGGACGTGGAGTTCCCGTCTACCTCTTCGATCCTTCGCCTACCAATCAGGCGGTCGCCGTGGACATCGGGGCAGGACGCCCCTTGGCCGAGTTGGACCAAGCACCCCAACTGGTAGTCGTCGCCGCTCCGCCTGACGTGACGGCCGACGTCGTGCAGAAGGCCCTGGCGGACCACCCGTCCGCCGTCGTCGTCGACATCGCCAGCGTCAAGGCAGGCATCCAGGCGCAACTGCGGGAACGCGGCGTGGACCTCTCCCGGTACGTGGGGACACATCCCATGGCAGGCCGGGAGAAGTCCGGACCGGTCGCGGCCAGGGGAGAGCTTTTCACCTCCATGCCATGGGTGGTTTGTCCGTCGGAGGAGACCGGTAGTGCCGCCCTGCAAACGGCGCGCTCACTCGCAGCTGATCTCGGGGCCATCGTGTCCCAGTTCACCGCGGACGAGCACGACGAAGCCGTCGCGTTGGTATCCCACCTTCCGCAGGTCATGTCTTCCCTGCTGGCCAGCCGCCTGCAGGGTACCCCCATGCACGCGCTATCCTTGGCGGGCAACGGGCTCAGGGACACCACGCGCATCGCGGCCAGTGATCCCACCCTCTGGGTGCAGATCCTTGGTGGCAACGCGGAGAAAGTGGTGCCCATCCTGCATGGGGTTCGCGAGGACCTGAATCGGCTCATCGGTACCTTGGAAGAACCGCTGGCCCCTGGCGCGCGGCTCGATCTTGCCCAACTCATCAGTGAGGGCAACGCCGGCCAGGCGAGGATCCCCGGTAAACACGGCGGTCCACCGCAGGCCTACTCGTGGCTGACCATCCTCGTGGATGACAGGCCGGGACAAATCGCGCACCTCCTCACCGAAATCGGTGAGATCGGTGTGAACCTTGAGGACCTGCGGCTGGACCATTCCTCGGGACAGAATGTAGGCATGGTGGAGCTCTCCGTTCTTCCCAGCAAGCACGACCTCCTTGTTGAAGCCTTGACCGATCGTGGATGGCGGGTACTCCAGTAATGACACGTGAATTTTTTGGTCCGGAGACCGTTGCGCGTCCCGGCAAGCCGCTCGTGATCGCCATCGACGGCCCTTCCGGGTCGGGCAAGTCGAGTGTCAGCAAGGAAGTGGCCCGCCGACTGAAGCTGGCATACCTCGACACGGGCGCGATGTACCGTGCACTGACCTGGCATTGCTTGAAGACCGGAGTGGATCTTGAGGACGGCGCTGCGGTGGAGCAGGCCTCAAAGACCATGCCCCTGGAGATCAGCACCACCAATGCCACTGAGTACGTAGCAGTAGATGGTACGGACATCACGGACGAAATCAGGGATCCTTCGATTTCTTCCGCGGTAAGCGCGGTTGCCACCACGCTCGGTGCCCGGACGGAACTAATCCGCCGCCAGCGCGAGCTCATCGACCAGCACCATCACCGCATGGTGGTGGAAGGCCGCGACATCACCACCGTTGTTGCTCCAAATGCCGAAGTCAGGATTCTCCTGACGGCCAGCGAGGAAGCCAGGTTGCGGCGTCGTGGGATCCAACTCGGGGGGACCCAGAGCACTGCGCAACTCACAGCGCAGGTCATCCATCGCGACGCCAAGGACTCCACGGTAGTCAACTTCACCCAGGCCGCCGACGGCGTGGTTACCCTGGATTCCTCGGACCTTGACTTTGAGGAAACGGTGGACACAGCCCTGGCGATCGTCAGCAAGGTTATCTATGGAGAATAGGAACCATTCGCCGGCGATCCTTCCACCCCGGTGGACGCGGCTATGGAGCCGCCCCATCGGCTGGATCGTGGACCACCTCATTTACCGGACCGTGGTGACGGGCAAAAGCAACGTTCCCGCTGCCGGGCCTGTGCTTTTCGCTGCGAACCACATCAGTTTCCTTGATGGACCTGTGCTGTTCGGAGCGTCACCGCGGCCGATGCACATCCTCGTCAAAAAGGAGATGTTCACGGGCGTCCTCGGGAAGGTCCTCAGAGGCTCCGGCCAGATTCCGGTGGACCGGGACGGTGACCGCACGGCTTTGCATACCGGCAAGAAACTGCTCGACGCCGGCCGTTGCGTTGGGATCCTCCCTGAAGGCACCCGGGGGAGCGGTTCAGCAGGGAGCATCAGCAGCGGGGTCGCGTGGCTGGCACTTAATTCCGCGGCAACCGTTATACCGGTCGCCATACTTGGGACCCGTCACCGTGACGAGCACCGCGACCATCTCCCCAAACCACGCCGCAGGCTGTATGTCAGCTTCGGCGAACCCCTCACAGTGAAGCGCCGGACGGGCGAACCGGGGCGTGTTTCAATGGACAGGGCGGCTGCGGAGATCCGCACGGCTTTGGCCGGACACGTCCAGGACGCTATCGAATCCACAGGCCAGGCCCTCCCCATGGAGCCTGTGCCCGGAGAAACCACCTCCGCAACACCGCCAAACAGCAGTAGCCGGGACGCCGGCAGACCACCACTAAGGAAAGTGCAATGAGCGATACGACTCAAAAATCCGGCCTCCATGGAGCCGGCGACGACGAATACACGCCCACCGGCACCGACCAGGTGGCTGAGAACCTGGCGGCACTGGACGACGACGAGGCGGAGCTCCGCGCCGCCAGCCTCCGGGCGGGCCTGGAGGACTACGATCTCGATGAGGACGACGCCGCCCTGCTTAGCGGCGAGTTCGGCGATGAGGGTGAAGAAGGCCCCCTCAAGCTTGATCCCGTCCTTGCCATCATCGGCCGGCCGAACGTGGGGAAGTCCACGTTGGTCAACCGTATTCTCGGCCGCCGGGAAGCGGTTGTGGAAGACACCCCTGGTGTCACCCGCGACCGTGTCATGTACTCCGCCCACTGGAACGGCCGTAACTTCACGCTGGTAGACACCGGCGGATGGGAGCACGACGCGAAGGGCATCCACGCCCGCGTAGCCGAGCAGGCAGAAATGGCTGTGGAGCTGGCTGACGCTGTTCTCTTCGTCGTGGACTCCGCCGTCGGCGCCACCGCCACGGACGAGGGCGTCATGAAGATGCTGCGCAAGAGCAAGAAGCCGGTCATCATGGTGGCCAACAAGGTGGACGACTTCGCGCAGGAAGCAGATTCAGCTGCACTGTGGGGACTCGGTTTCGGGCAACCGTATCCCGTATCGGCATTGCACGGCCGCGGAGCGGCCGACCTTCTGGACCACGTGATGGACACCCTGCCGGAGTACTCCTTGGTAGAGGGTGTGGAACGCTCGGGCGGTCCGCGCCGCATCGCGCTGATTGGTCGCCCGAACGTTGGTAAGTCCTCGCTGCTGAACAAGCTTGCAGGTTCTGAACGCGTTGTGGTGGATCCGCTCGCCGGGACCACGCGTGACCCGGTTGATGAGTTCATCGAACTCGGCGGCCGTACCTGGCGGTTCGTGGATACGGCCGGTATCCGTCGCCGTCAGCACATGGCTCAGGGCGCCGACTTCTATGCGTCGCTCCGTACGCAGGCTGCGCTCGAAAAGGCGGAGGTCGCCGTCGTACTTCTTGCCGTTGACGAGGTGCTCAGCGAGCAGGACGTCCGCATCCTCCAGTTGGCCATTGAGTCTGGCCGTGCGCTGGTCCTCGCGTTCAACAAATGGGACCTGTTGGATGACGAACGCCGTCGCTACCTCGAACGTGAGATCGATCAAGACCTGGCGCACGTTGAATGGGCGCCGCGAGTGAATATCTCGGCCAAGACCGGCTGGCACAAGGACCGCTTGGTTCCGGCGCTGGACATTGCCCTGGAGAGCTGGGACCGCCGCATCCCCACCGGTCGCCTCAACGCGTTCCTGGGCGAACTCGTCGCAGCGCACCCGCACCCGGTCCGCGGCGGCAAGCAGCCGCGCATTCTCTTCGGAACGCAGGCATCCAGCCGGCCGCCGAAGTTCGTGCTCTTCACCACGGGTTTCCTGGACCCGGGATACCGCCGCTTCATTACGCGTCGCCTTCGCGAGACATTCGGCTTCGAGGGCACACCCATCGAGGTCAACATGCGCGTGCGCGAGAAGCGCGGCAAGAAGCGCTAAGGGTTCATCGTCGAAGTTGGCTGTGGTGAAAAAGAGACGGTCATCACAGCCAACTTTGACCCCGATGGACGCGGCACCCTCCAACGTCGTGTAAGCTTTTGGAGGTGGTTCGGCCGGACTGCTTAGGAGAGACTTTTCGAAGGATTTCCCAGGCGGAGAACGGTGGACCAGCGGGCTGTAGCGCAGCTTGGTAGCGCACTTGACTGGGGGTCAAGGGGTCGCAGGTTCAAATCCTGTCAGCCCGACCAATAAGGCCGGAATCATGCGGAAACGCTGGTTCCGGCCTTTGGTCGTTAAATGTCTTTTGGTCGTTTAATGTCCCGGCCCCTGCCGGCGTTCGTGACACCCGCCCACCTGGGGGCGAGCGTCACTGAACGATCGGAGCGATCCGTCTACGCGTGTTGCAGGCTATCGAGAGCCTTGACGAGCGGCTCAAGTTCCGGCACGGACCCGGCAGCGTCCAGTGCTGCAGCCAGGGTGTCGTCGTGTACAGGCTTGGCAGCCTCGAGCAACTGCTGACCAGGGGCGGTGAGTTCGGTGTATATCCCGCGGCGGTCGTCTGCGCACAGGATGCGGGTGAGTAAACCCCGGTCCTCCAAACGGTTGACCAGTCGGGTGGTTGCGCTGCTTGACAGCGCGGTGGCGCGGGCCAGTTGCTGCATCCGCATGTGCCACCCGTCCTGGCGGCTCAATGCGTCCAGCACGGTGTACTCAACAACGGACAGCTCGCTGGAAGCTTGGAGGGCTTTTTCCAAGGCAGTTTCGATGCTTCCGTGCAGGGCTGCCAGTGTTCGCCATCCCTGCGCCCGGATCTCTACGGCGTCGTCCTTGATGCCCATGGTGTGCTCTGCTCCTAGCTCGATTGGGGACTGCAGCAGAGCTTCGAAGGTAGTTGCTTGCGCAAGTATCTAGCGTGTGCAAATATATATAAAGCGTCTGCAACTACTAGTCTACGGTTCCCGGAAGCGCACTTCCACTCGCGAGGGAACCACCAACCAAGGAGCTTCACATGCCCGCAGGGTTGATCGCCCTTGCCCTCGGCGGATTCGGCATCGGTCTGACTGAATTCGTCATCATGGGTCTCTTGCCGGAGATTGCCGCCGACTTCCACGTCAGCGAAGCCTCGGTAGGTTGGTTCATTTCCGGCTACGCCCTCAGCGTCACCGTCGGTGCGTTGCTCGTCACGGCCGCAGTGACCAGGCTGCCCCGCAAGCCGGTCCTCGTAGGGTTGCTCGTACTTTTCATCATCGGCAACTTCCTTTCGGCCATTGCCGACGGGTATGGGGCAATGATGCTGGGACGTATCGTTGCCGCGTTGTGCCATGGAGCCTTCTTCGGTATCGGATCGGTGGTGGCAGCAGGCCTTGTCCCGGCGAACAAGAAGGCTGGAGCCATTGCCATCATGTTCACCGGCCTCACAGCAGCAAACGTCCTAGGCGTTCCCTTCGGAACGTTGCTGGGCCAAAGCTTCGGCTGGCGTTCCACGTTCTGGGCGATCACCGCGATCGGCGTCCTCGCGCTGCTCGGCATTGCCCTCTGGGTTCCCAAGGCGTCAACAGGACCGGCCCAGGGCCTCCGGAGCGAACTGGGCGCCTTCACCTCAGGACAGGTATGGCTTTCCCTCGTGGTGACCATCCTTGGCTTCGGCGGGATGTTCGGCGCTTTCACTTACATAGCCTTCACGCTGACCGAAGTTTCCGGATTCCCAGCCAGCGCCGTTCCATGGCTTTTGGTGCTGTTCGGAGGCGGGTTGTTCGTCGGCAACTTCCTCGGTGGCAAGGCGGCCGACAAAGCCTTGGACCTGTCCCTTCTCCTCATCCTCACCGGCCTGATGGTGGTCTTGGCCTTCTTTGCCCTTACCGCCTCCAGCAGCGTCGCAACAGTCTTCTCGCTGGCCCTCATGGGCGGATTCGGCTTCGCCACGGTTCCCGGCTTGCAGATGCGGGTGATGCACTTCGCCTCAACAGCGCCAACACTGGCTTCCGGGGCGAACATCGGTGCGTTCAACTTGGGTAACGCGCTGGGCGCCTGGCTCGGCGGGCTCACTATTTCCGCGGGACTGGGGTACACCTCGCCGGTTTGGGCAGGAGCCGGCATGACGGCCGCAGCACTGGTGGTGATGATGCTGTCGGCCGCCGGAGCTAAGCGCCATGGGTCGGGAGCCCCTGTGACCGCGTCCGACGTCGACAATCGCCCCGTGGAGGCCGCCACCGCTGGAAGCCGCCAGCCCCGCCGGCAGGTGTAACTGCCGGTTCTCTCCGGCACTACTGCCAGCGCCGGACTACTGTGCCTATACTTTCAGCGGTGGCCGGAAGCAGGGCCGCCGTCGAGGTTCGACAACGTCCCGATGAAAGGCCGCCCGTGAGCAATATTCCAGCAGAACTTTCCTATACCGCTGAACACGAATGGATTTCCGCTCCAAATGCCGACGGCGTTGTGCGGATTGGTATTACCGACTTTGCCCAGGATGCGTTGGGCGATGTTGTTTATGCCCAAATGCCGGAACCGGGGACTAAAATCACGGGCAACGAAGTGGTCGGGGAGGTTGAATCCACCAAAAGCGTCAGTGATATCTACGCTCCGGTTACGGGCGAGGTCACAGAGCGCAATGACGCCTTGGACTCCGATCCTGCACTCATTAACTCGGACCCGTATGGAGAAGGTTGGCTTATTGAAATAAAGCTGGCGGAGGCTGACGCAATGGAGTCGCTCCTCAGTGCATCGGAGTACGAACAACAGGTAGGCTAAAGTTATCTGGCCCGCCAGGCTGTTTTCCCATATCAGGAGAGGGCGCGGCGGGCCAGCAACCGATTTGCCCGGCGGTACCGGGAGGTGGACGTGGCCGGCGGGGTTTGGAACTGCTGGCAGATGAGGAGGAGATCCCATGGTTGGCGACGAACAGGCTCAAGCCAATGCAGGAAACGGCGCGGGGGAACAGCCGACGTCGGAGACCACCTCCATCAGCATCACCCCAACCTGGGACGAGCCAAGCATCACCCCGAGGCTCGGTGCCGAAGAGCGGGCGTCCGTGGATGCGCTCCCGCCAAACTCTGCGTTGCTCATCGCGCACAGCGGACCAAACGCGGGAGCACGGTTCTTGCTGGATGCGGACACCACTACAGCCGGCCGTCACCCCGATGCTGATATCTTCCTCGATGACGTCACGGTGTCGCGCAAGCATGTGCAGTTCAACCGATCGGGCGCCGGCTTCGAGCTGGTGGATATGGGGAGCCTCAACGGGACCTACG
This sequence comes from Arthrobacter sp. efr-133-TYG-104, assembly GCF_030208915.1. Taxonomy (NCBI): domain Bacteria; kingdom Bacillati; phylum Actinomycetota; class Actinomycetes; order Micrococcales; family Micrococcaceae; genus Arthrobacter; species Arthrobacter sp. efr-133-TYG-104. Next base: position 164,533 of record NZ_JARVTA010000013.1, on the reverse strand, counting down.
TGAACCATGACCGGGTGGACCGCGTGCAGCTGAAAAGCGGTAACGAAGTCCAGATCGGTAAGTTCCGCCTCACTTACTACCTGAGCCCTGCTCGTGCAGCAGGCCAAGTCTGACCCCGGGGAATCTTCCTGTGGCTATGGCCCAGCCGGACCGTCGCGGACCACAAGTCCTCAACATCGGGGAGGTCCTCGCGCAACTCAGCGACGACTTCCCTGGAATGACTGCGTCCAAGATCCGCTTTCTTGAGGAAAAGGGACTGATCAATCCCAAGCGGACTCCCGCCGGGTACCGGCAGTACGCGGACAGCGACGTCGAACGGCTGCGGTTTGTCCTCGGGCTGCAACGGGACCAGTATCTGCCGTTGAAAGTCATCAAGGACTACCTCGATGCCATTGACCGCGGCGAGCGTCCTGAAAACCTGCCCCCTGGGGTCACTGTGTCCCCTCGGGTGGTTTCCGCGGAGATGGCCGCCGAGATCCAGGGCCGGGCGCGTGCGTTGACGGAAGAACAGCTACGTGCCGAGTCGGGAGCGAGCGTTCCACTGTTGGAATCCTTGCTCAGTTTCGGACTCATCAGCCACGTGGGCGGTAAGTTCGATGAACATGCACTCCAGGTGGCCCGAGCATGCGTGCAACTGGAAGGTCACGGCCTTGAGCCACGGCATTTGCGTCCCTTCCAAGCTGCGGCCGAGCGGGAGTTCGGGCTCGTTGAACGGGTTGTTGCACCGTTGGCATCCCGCCGGGACGCGGCATCCCAAGCGCGCGCAGCGGAGGCTGCGCGTGAAATCAGCGAGCTCTGCCTGACCTTGCATCGAGCGCTTGTTCATGACCGGATCGCGCGGATGGACAGCTGATGATCGAAGTTGAGATTGTAGGCGTTCGAATCGAACTGCCGTCCAACCAGCCGTTGGTCCTGCTCAGGGAGATCAAGGGCGAGCGTCACGTTCCCATCTGGATTGGAACCCCGGAGGCCAGCGCCATCGCTTTGGCCCAACAAGGAGTGGTCCCACCCCGGCCGATGACCCATGACCTGTTGGTGGATGTGATTGAGTCGCTCGGGCATTCCATTATCAGCGTCAATATCGTCGCGGTGGAAGACAACATTTTTTACGGCCAGTTGCAGTTCGACGACGGCACCGTGGTGAGTTCACGGGCCTCGGATGCCTTGGCCCTGGCTTTGCGGGCGAAATGCAGAATCTGGTGCGCCGATGCTGTCATGGAAGAGGCCGGCGTCCGCATCACTGAACATGACGAAGGCGAAGATTCGGAGCCGGATCCCGTGGATGAAGAGCGGGAAATGCGCCGTTTCAGGGAGTTTTTGGACGATGTAGAGCCCGAAGATTTCGAAGGCTGAAGCACCTAAGCTTGAAGTTGAGGGTGAAACTTTCGACACGACCGGAATTTGCTGTCAACGTCTTTGACCTCGCCGCTTTGCGGGCCTAACGTCAGAGGTATCAAGTTCCCGTTGCATACCCTGCCTGCGCAAGTCACACTGAGAGTGCGGACTTGCGGGAATGACGCTGCTGCGTTCGGCGTTTTGACCAGGGTAGGCACCGTCCCCAAGGGAACTGAGAACAAGGAGGTCACGTGAGTCCGAAAGGCGAAGCAGGCGAGCTGAAGCATGCCTCGACCGGCATTGCTGCGCCCGCATCCGGCGCCCAAGGTTTACTCTTCACGGAGGACCTTCCGGTACTGGACGAGGACGCGGGATACCGCGGCCCTACCGCCTGTAAAGCGGCAGGAATCACCTACCGGCAACTGGACTATTGGGCCCGCACTGGCCTGGTGGAGCCGGCGGTTCGCGGCGCGGCCGGATCCGGCTCGCAGCGACTCTACGGCTTCCGCGACATTTTGGTACTCAAAGTGGTTAAGCGTCTTTTGGATACCGGAGTTTCCCTGCAACAGATCCGTACCGCCGTCGAACACCTCCGCGAGCGTGGAGTTGAAGATCTGGCGCAAATCACCCTGATGAGCGATGGCGCCAGTGTCTATGAATGTACCTCTGCTGACGAGGTAATCGATCTCGTTCAAGGCGGTCAAGGCGTCTTCGGCATAGCCGTGGGCCGGGTATGGAGGGAAGTTGAGGGGAGCCTTGCCGCCCTGCCAAGCGAACATGCAGCGGAGCAGTCCTTTCCCGACGACGAACTGACAAAACGACGCGCAGCGCGCCGCATCAGCTAAGTCCCGCGCCATAAAGTTGTGAAAAAAGCCTCTTCCCATCAGGGAGGAGGCTTTTTACGTCAGGCCGTGCTCTTGCGGGGACTCTTTAGCGTTGCCGGCGGTCCCGGAGAGCAGGCTGATTGGTCAAGAGTTTCTGGAGCAGGGCGTCGAACAGCTTGGCAGAGTTCTTGGCTGAATCTCCGGGCCAGTGATGCACTGAATGGGCTGCGCCCTGGATTTGCTGCCAGTTGGCTTGCTCCGGAATGTGCGGTGAAAGCAGGAGTTCCCCGAACATGGACTCCATTTCGGCGAGCCGGTAGGCGTGCTCAGCTGATCCGGATCGGACCCGGTTCGCGATGATTCCGGCAGGGGCCAGATTCGGCGCAAATTCCTGCCGAAACAGTTGGATGGCCCGCATGGTCCGTTCCGTACCCGCAACGGAGAACAGGCCGGGTTCCGCGACGAGGACAACCCTGTCGCTGGCGCTCCAAGCCATGCGGGTCAACCCGTTCAGGGAGGGAGGGCAATCTATGAGGACCAACTCGTAATTGGTGGTTGTTCCCCCCAAGACTGCGGTGAGCCGCCGAAGGTCCCGGCGGCCAAGGTCGGGGCGATCGTAGATCCCGGTGAACGCCGAACCGATAGCGACATCCAAAGTGCCGTTGCTGGACCCATTGGAAACCCAGCTGCTGCCGGCCACGTTTTCCTGGATCCGGGCCTTCCTGGGGTTCTTGAGCATCCTGCCGATGTCCAGTTGGGACTCAGGCTGCACGCCGAGCGCCGTGGTGGCGTCGGCATGCGGATCGAGGTCCACAACCAGAGTAGGAATGCCTGCCGCGAGGGCGGCCGACGCCAGACCGGTAGTCACGGACGTCTTGCCCACTCCACCTTTGAGGCTGCTGATGCTCACTACTTGCACTTGAAAACCCAAAACCTTACGCCGATTGCCGTATCGCGCTGATTCGGCTCCGGAAGCACCGGAGCCGGGGCTTGCCGAAGCCCCCTCAACATCATATGGTGCCGGACCCGGGTTTCCCGCTTTCTACGCGCCAGCCGCGGGGCCTCGGCAGCAATAGCATGGTGTTGGATCGCGCGTACGCATATACAGCCCAGATGACGTTTCCATTGTGATGGTTGCCACAAAGATTTGTGTTTGATGCTGGCCGCACTACACACTGTGACCACCGACCGATCCACCCGCAATGATGCAGGAGAAGTATGTTTTCGAAAATTCTGGTGGCCAATCGCGGCGAGATCGCGATCAGGGCGTTTCGCGCTGGTTATGAACTGGGCGCCAAGACAGTAGCTGTCTTTCCGCACGAGGATCGCAACTCGATCCACCGGCAGAAGGCTGACGAAGCTTATTTGATCGGCGAGGCGGGCCACCCCGTCCGCGCCTACCTGGACGTGGAGGAGGTTGTCCGCGTCGCCAAGGAAGCCGGCGCGGACGCCATTTACCCCGGCTATGGATTCCTCTCCGAAAACCCAGATTTGGCACGCGCAGCGAAAGCAGCAGGAATCACGTTTGTGGGCCCGCCCGCAGAGGTGCTGGAGCTCGCAGGCAACAAAGTCGCAGCCCTTGAGGCAGCCCGTAAGGCCGGCGTTCCCGTCCTGAAATCGAGCCAACCCTCCAAGGACATCGACGAACTGATTGCCGCTGCAGACGAGATTGGCTTTCCTATCTTCGCCAAGGCCGTTGCCGGTGGTGGTGGTCGTGGCATGCGCCGCGTCGAGACACGCGAAGCCCTCCCCGAGGCACTGCAGTCCGCGATGCGCGAAGCCGATGCTGCTTTCGGTGACCCCACGATGTTCCTTGAACAGGCAGTACTGCGCCCGCGCCACATTGAGGTCCAGATCCTGGCTGATGCCGAGGGCAACGTCATGCACCTCTTCGAACGCGACTGTTCGCTCCAGCGGCGCCACCAGAAAGTCATCGAGATTGCTCCTGCGCCGAACCTGGATGAGAACATCCGGCAGGCGCTGTACCGCGATGCCGTCGCTTTCGCCAAGGCCCTGAACTACGTGAACGCTGGGACGGTCGAGTTCCTCGTGGACACCGAGGGAGAACGAGCAGGCCAGCACGTCTTTATTGAGATGAACCCGCGCATCCAGGTGGAGCACACCGTCACGGAAGAGATCACCGACGTCGACCTCGTCCAGGCGCAGATGCGGATCGCCTCGGGCGAGACGCTGGCGGACCTCGGACTGAGCCAGGAATCGGTCGCCATCAAGGGCGCGGCCCTTCAGTGCCGTATCACCACCGAGGATCCTGCGAACGGATTCCGCCCTGACGTTGGAAAGATCACCGGTTACCGTTCCGCCGGTGGTGCCGGTGTCAGGCTCGACGGCGGTACGGTCTACTCGGGCGCCGAGATCAGCCCGCACTTTGACTCCATGCTGGTGAAGCTGACCTGCCGCGGCCGTGATTACCCGGCTGCGGTAGCCCGCGCCCGCCGTGGTTTGGCTGAGTTCCGTATCCGTGGCGTGTCCACCAACATCCCGTTCCTGCAGGCCGTCCTGGCCGATCCGGACTTCAACGCCGGCAACGTGGCAACGGACTTCATCGACAAGCGCCCCGAGCTGCTGACGTCCCACATCTCTGCCGACCGCGGCACCAAGCTGCTCACATGGCTGGCAGACGTTACGGTCAACAAACCAAACGGCGAGCTCAAGGTCCACTCCGACCCGGCAAGCAAGCTTCCCGTCATCGAAGGTCCGGTCCCGACGTCGGGTTCCCGCCAGAAGCTGCGCGAGCTCGGTCCCGAAGGGTTCGCGAAAGCGCTGCGCGAGCAGCAGGCCGTCGCAGTCACGGACACCACGTTCCGCGACGCTCACCAGTCGCTGCTGGCTACCCGGGTCCGCACCCGCGACCTCGTGGCCGCCGGTCCGGCCGTCACGGCGCTCTTGCCCGAGTTGCTCTCGGTGGAAGCCTGGGGCGGTGCGACCTACGATGTGGCGCTGCGGTTCCTCGGCGAAGATCCGTGGGATCGTTTGGCCGCGCTCCGCCAAGCCCTGCCGAATACCTGTATCCAGATGCTCCTCCGAGGACGCAACACCGTTGGTTACACTCCCTACCCGGAAGAGGTGACCGAGGCCTTCGTCAACGAAGCAGCGGCAACGGGTATCGACATCTTCCGTATCTTCGATGCATTGAACGACGTCAACCAGATGGCGCCTGCCATCCGCGCGGTCCGTGCAACCGGAACCGCCGTGGCCGAAGTCGCTTTGTGCTACACCGGCAACCTCCTGGACCCCAACGAGGACCTCTACACGCTCGATTACTACCTGGACCTCGCCCAGACGATCGTCGACGCCGGAGCGCACATCCTCGCCATCAAGGACATGGCGGGCCTCTTGCGTCCTGCGGCTGCCGCCAAGCTGGTGTCGGCCCTGCGTGAGCGCTTCGATCTGCCCGTTCACCTGCACACCCACGACACTGCCGGCGGCCAACTCGCCACCCTGCTCGCTGCCGTAGACGCAGGAGTCGACGCCGTCGACGTCGCCGCAGCTTCACTGGCCGGCACCACCAGCCAGCCAGCAGCGTCCGCGCTTGTCGCCGCCTTGGCCAACACGCCCCGGGACACTGGCCTCAGCCTGACTAATGTGGGTGCCTTGGAGCCCTACTGGGAAGCTGTTCGCCGTGTGTACGCACCGTTCGAATCCGGCCTGCCGGGTCCCACGGGCCGCGTCTACCAGCACGAAATCCCAGGCGGCCAGCTATCCAACCTTCGCCAGCAGGCAATCGCCTTGGGGCTGGGGGAGCAGTTTGAGGCCATCGAGGACATGTACACCGCCGCGGACCGCATCCTCGGCCGCTTGGTCAAGGTGACGCCGTCGTCCAAGGTGGTGGGCGACCTTGCACTGCACCTCGTAGGGCTCAATGCCGATCCGGCCGACTTCAACGAGAACCCGCAGAACTACGACATTCCGGATTCCGTCATCGGCTTCCTCTCGGGCGAGCTCGGTGACCCTCCCGGAGGCTGGCCGGAGCCGTTCCGCACCAAGGCCCTGCAGGGCCGCAGCGTGAAGGTGCGCGACGTCGACATCAGTGCAGAGGATAGTGCGGCGCTCAAGGGTGACTCCAAGACACGTCAGCACACGTTGAACCGCCTGCTCTTTGCTGGCCCTACCAAGGACTACCTGAAGAGCGTCGACACTTACGGAAACATCTCAGTGCTCGACACCCGTGACTACCTTTACGGTCTGCAGCGCGGGTCCGAGCACGTGATCGAACTGGAGAAGGGCGTGCGCCTTATCGCCCAGCTCGAAGCCGTTTCCGAACCGGACGAGAAGGGCATGCGCACCGTCATGTGCACCCTCAACGGGCAGTCACGCCCGGTGGTGGTCCGTGACCGCTCGGTTGTCAGCAATGTCAAAGCCGCGGAGAAGGCGGATTCTGCCCAGCCGGGCCAGATCGCCGCACCGTTCGCTGGTGCCGTCACGGTGGTCGTCAAGGCCGGTGACGAGGTCAAAGCGGGAGACACAGTTGCGACCATTGAGGCCATGAAGATGGAGGCGTCCATCACGACGCCGGTGGCCGGCACTGTCTCACGTTTGGCGATCTCATCGGTTGAGCAAGTCCAAGGTGGGGACTTGCTGCTGGTGGTCGGCTAGGGGTCCCTGAGGGCCAGATGTAAAAGAGGGCCAGATGTAAAAGAGGGCCAGATGTAAAAGGAGGACCCCGTCCGGATGTTTCCGGACGGGGTCCTCCGTGGTTAGCGGGAGCTAGGACGCGCGGGGTGCTGTATACATTTCCTCGATGACGGCATCGAAGTCTTTCATCACTTGGGCTCTCTTGACCTTCAGCGACGGAGTGAGGTGCCCGGAAGCTTCGGTGAAGTCTGCCGGGACGATGCGGAAGGACTTGATGGACTCCGCTTGGGACACCGTTTGGTTCGCTTTGTTGATGAGATCCTGCACCGCTGCCTTTACTGCCGGGTGATCAGAGGCCTCTTTGAGGGTGGTCTTGGCAGGCAGTCCGTGGCGTTCCAGCCAACCGGGGAGGGCTTCGTCGTCCAAGGTCACGAGGGCGCCGATGAATGGACGGTTATCACCCACCACCAGGACTTGGGACACAAGTGCGTCCGCGCGGATCTGGTCTTCAAGCAGGGCCGGAACCACGTTCTTTCCACCGGCAGTGACGATGATTTCCTTTTTCCTGCCGGTGATTTTGAGGAAGCCGTTGGAGTCGAGTTCCCCGATATCACCTGTGCGGAACCAGCCGTCCACGAAGTTATTGGCGGTGAGGTCTTCGCGCTTGTAGTAGCCGCGCATCACGCAGACGCCCTTGGCGAGGATTTCGCCGTCGTCCGCTATCTTGACTGAGTTACCGGGCAGCGGAGCGCCCACGGTGCCGATCCTGATCATCGATGGCGTGTTCACGGAAATCGGTGCCGTTGTCTCGGTCAGTCCGTACCCTTCAAGGATCTGCAGGCCGATTCCCTGGAAGAAGTGTCCCAGGCGTTCGCCCAGGGGGCCGCCGCCGGAAACGGCGTGCGAGACATGGCCGCCCATGGCAGCGCGCAGCTTGCCGTAGACGAGCTTGTCGAACACAGCGTGCTTGACCTTCAGGCCGATGCCCAGCGTTCCCGATTGCCGGGCCTTGGAGTACGCGATGGCCGTCTCGGCAGCCCGGTGGAAGATGGCCCCCTTGCCACCATCCTCTGCTTTGGTCAGCGCCGAGTTGTAGACCTTCTCGAACACGCGGGGCACGGCTAGGATGAAGCTCGGCTGGAAGCTTTGGAGGTCACCGAGCAGGTTCTTGATGTCCGGTGTGTGTGCAACCTTGACGCCGCCTGCAACCGCCAGCACGGAGATGAAGCGTGCAAAGACGTGGGCCAGCGGCAGGAACATGATGGTGGTTGCTGATTCGTTAATGATCTCCGCCAACGACGCGCGGGCGTTCTCGGACAGTTCCACGAAGTTGCCGTGGGTCAGCTCGCAGCCCTTGGGGCGCCCCGTGGTGCCTGAGGTGTAGATAATGGTTGCCACATCCGTGAGACCGGCCAGCGTCCGGCGACCCTCGAGCTCTTCATCCGAGACATTTGCTCCTGCCGCGCGCAGGGCGTCCAAGCCCGCACCTTCGAGCTGCCAGACGTTGGCTACGGAACCGAGGTCCTCGGTTTGCACGGCTTGACGGATGACGGACTCGTGGTGGGCCTGCTCACCGAAGGCCGCTACCGCTCCGGAGTCGCCCAGGTTCCATGCAACCTGGGAGGGGGAGGACGTCTCGTAGATGGGGACCGAGACCGCGCCGGCGCACCAGATGGCGAAATCCACGAGGGACCATTCATAGCGTGTGCGGGACATGATGGCTATGCGATCGCCCGGGCCTACCCCGCTGGCTATGAGCCCCTTGGCCAAGGCACTGACATCGGCAAGGAAATCCCTGGCGCTAATGTCCTGCCAGACGCCGTTGCCGTCCCGCTTTGCAAACAAAGGTGGGTTGGACGCCTTGGCGGCTTCGCGGATCAGGAGGTCCGTGATGTTGGTTTCGGGGGCGACGTTTACGAGGGGAGGAACACTGAATTCGCGCAAGGTAGCTCCTTTGATATCCACGGGCCGCGAGGGGCTGGTTCCACTCTAGTATGCTCACTCGCGGGGGTGCGCTGCATTAACCTACTGGCGAGTAACTTTACGGAGGTTCCGGTTCTTCGGGCAACTCGGGGCGGTACTGGCAGCTTCGATACGGTCTTGCGGCGGCCGGATGCTGGCGGGAATCAGTAGTCCGAATACGATGGTGGGATGCCCACCATCCGGTTCAGCTCCCAGCCCCGTCGCCGGCCCCCGGGCTCCGTGCGAAAGGACCTTCCATGGGTTCCGCGGCGAAGCCATCTGGGCAGGCGCGGCCTGGCCATTGGTATCGACATTGGCGGGACCAAGGTGGCCGCCGGTGTGGTGGATGCCGAGGGCAGGGTGCTCGCCGACGCGCGCCGCTCCACCCCCGGCGCGGACCCGCGGGCCGTGGAGCAGACCATAGTGGAACTGGTGCGAGAGCTCAGCGCCGGCCATCGTATCTCCTCCGTGGGCATTGGCGCCGCGGGGTGGATGGACCTCGACGGCGGGACCGTGCTGTTCAGTCCGCACCTCGCGTGGCGTCACGAGCCGCTGCGCGAAAGCCTTGAGAAGCTGCTTCGGAGACCGGTCCTGTTGACCAACGATGCCGATGCCGCCGCCTGGGCCGAGTGGCGATTCGGGGCCGGCCAAGGTGAAAGCCGCTTGGTGTGCATCACATTGGGCACGGGAATCGGCGGCGCCATGGTCATGGATGGCCGGGTGGAACGGGGGCGGTACGGGGTGGCCGGCGAATTCGGGCACCAGATCATCGTCCCCGGCGGGCATCGCTGCGAATGCGGCAATCGCGGTTGCTGGGAACAATATGCCTCGGGCAACGCCTTGGGCCGCGAAGCGCGCCAATTGCTCCGCACCAATTCGCCTGAGGGCCGTGGGCTCCTTGAAAAGTCCGGCGGGGTCGAAAGCGACATCACTGGGGCCACCGTAACGGCTCTGGCACTCGCCGGAGACGCCACGTCGCAGGAACTCCTTGCTGATCAGGGCGAATGGCTGGGCCTTGGGCTCGCCAATCTGGCTGCGGCCCTGGATCCAGGACTCTTCGTGATCGGTGGTGGGCTCTGCGCTGCGGGAGACCTGCTCGCAGAACCGGCGCGCGCCACGTTTGCCAAGAACCTGACCGGTAGGGGATTCCGCCCGATGGCGCGCATCGAGTTGGCCGCACTGGGTCCGCGAGCCGGCATGATCGGCGCGGCCGACCTCTCACGGGTCAGCGGCAGGGCGTACAGCTAGGGCGATAGCGCCGAGGCTCAGATGCGTGCGCCGTCGTCGTCATCATCCTTTTCTTGCGGCAGGCGCATGATCAGGTAGATGACTGAGGCGACGAACACCGCAACGATGCCGAGGATTGCCGTGAGCGGCGCGGAACGCCAGAACATTGCGGTGAAAAGCAAAGCGACGGGGCCACCGACGGCTCCGATCCACGACAACATGGTCAGGGGTTCGGTGCCGGCCAGGCTCGGAGGCTCCTCGGGCACGAAAGGCTCGTCATCAGGGGCTTCATAGTCGCGTGGTCCGGTGAGCGGTTCGTCAGTGGACGGAAGGTCGGTGGTACCACCAGGGGTCGCGGGCTCCACGGGCGGGTTGGCGAGCCCCAAGGGATCGAAGTCCTTAAACGATGGGCCCGGTTCGGCCTGGCCTGGTTCCGATCCCTCCGACTCCGATGGTTCGGCCTGCACGGGCGAATCTGTAGCTTCCAAGCGCGCCACCAAATCCAGCCACACGGCGTCGTCATCCTTGTTGGCGCTTTGGTCGGGTGAGTTGGGATCAGGCCTGTTCATCGGCTGCATCCTTTTCGGAAGAACGTCCATCTTCGGAAGAAAGTCCATCGCCGGCCATTGCAGCCAGAGTACTTTGGATGAAATCAACGGTCCCGGCGAAAATCTCCGGCGCATCGTTGTCCATGGTTGCCACGTGATAGCTGTTCCTGAGGTATCTGACATCCACCGGTGCCTGGACTTTGGCGCGCAGGAAATCCAGGCTGGCGTTGGATATCACGTTGTCCACAGTTGATCGGTACACACGCACCGGGGTGCTGATGCGGGGGAGGAGGCCGGCGGTGTTCCGGTACATTTTCTTGAGCTCGTGGGCTGCCGCCACGGGCGTGCGCGAGTAGGCACCTTCATCCTGGTCCGGCTTGAGGATGTCGTTGGCGATCGCAGGCGTTGATTTCAGAACGTACTTGAGTGCCGCCACCATGACAGCCCGCGGGTCATCCAGCACGAGTCCTGGGTTGACGACAACCGTTCCAGCCACCGGCCTCGTAGCCGCGATGCGCAACGCCAGGGTCCCGCCCATGGACAACCCGGTGGCGAAGACGAAATCACATTCGGAGGCTAGCTCCCTGTAAGCGTCGTCCACGGCTTGGTGCCATTCGCGCCACGAACGCTTGGACATGTCCTGCCACGTGGTTCCATGGCCGGGCAGGAGCGGCACCCTCACCGCATATCCCGCCGCAGCCAGGTGTTCGGCCCAAGACCTCACGCTGTGCGGACTCCCGGTAAATCCATGGGACATGACGACGCCGACGCGCGGCCCGGTTCCATTCCAACTGCTAAGGAACGGCGAGAAGTCGGGAAGGATTTTCATAATGACTCTGAGGCTACCGTGTAGCCGGCGTGCTGGCGGAAAAACCCGGCAGATTCTTCGAAAATGGTGGGGGCGTCCGCATCCAACGTTGCCACATGGCCGCTGTGCGGAAGCGTGACGACTTTGAGCCTCCGCGCTCCGATGTGCCGGGTGATGCTTTCCACTGAACTGGGCGGGACCACGGCATCCTCGGTGGACTTGAAGATCAGGGTAGGGGCCTGCACCTCGGGCAGGGCGCGTGTGGCGGAACGGAAGAGCTTCTTCAGCTCGTGGACCGATGCCAGCGGGGTTTTGGAATAGTCGCCGTCTTCGGTTGAAACCGGCGTCGGGCGGTCCTCGACAATAGGGGTGGTGGTGCGTTTGAAGTATTTCAGCGCAGCCACGTACTTCACGCGATGGTCGTAGAAACTCAGTCCCGGGTTCACCAGCACCACTCCGGGAACATCATGCAGGGCCGCCACCCGGAGGGCTACCGCACCACCCATGGACAAGCCGGCCACGAAGCAAGACCGGGTTCGCCTTGCCAAGTCCACATAACTGCGTTCGAACGTGGTGTACCAGTCCTGCCACTTGGTGGCTGAGAGATCATGCCAACTGGTTCCGTGGCCCGGCAGCAGCGGCACGGAGACGGCGAATCCCTGACCGGCGAGGTACTCTGCCCATGGCATCAAGCTCAACGGGCTGCCAGTAAACCCGTGGCAGATGGCCACACCGATGGACGCGTTGCTTCCATGTCCGGGGTAGTGGAAAGCCAGCGGTGCCTTGGGTTCCGTCATGGCTCCATCGTGTCACTGTTCCGGACATTTCTCACTGGAGTAGGGTTGCTGATGAGTGCCGGCGGGGCAGTCCCGAAGCACGCCATGGATCCACCGCGGGAGGACAAGCGTGTTCTATTGGGTCATGAAACGGATCTTTCTAGGTCCCTTGGTGAAGCTCTTCTTCAGGCCCTGGGTCAAGGGCTTGGATAACGTGCCGGAAAATGGCGCGGCAATACTGGCGTCGAACCACCTGTCCTTTTCCGATTCGATTTTCCTTCCCCTGATGTTGCCGCGGAAGGTGGTTTTCCTCGCCAAGGCTGAGTACTTCACCGGCACCGGGCTCAAGGGCCGTCTCACAGCACTGTTCTTCAGGCTGAGCAATCAACTCCCTATGGACAGATCCGGAGGCGCCGCCTCCGAGATGTCCCTCCGGGCCGGCAAGGACATCCTGGCCGCTGGCGGTCTCCTGGGTATCTACCCTGAAGGCACCCGCAGCCCGGATGCGCGCTTGTACCGGGGCAAGGTGGGCGTTGCCCGGATCGCGCTCCAAGCACGCGTCCCCGTGATACCCGTTGCGATGATCGGAACGGAGAAGGTGCAGCCTATCGGGAAGCGCCTGCCGAGCATCCGGCGCATAGGGATCATCTTTGGGCAGCCGCTGGACTTCAGCGAATACTACGCGCAGGAGGACGACCGCGACGTGCAGAGGCAGGTCACGGACCGGATCATGTACGAGCTCATGCGCCTGTCCGGCCAGGAATACGTCGATGAATACGCTGCCGTGGTGAAGGCCCGGTTGGCGGCCAAAGGCACCATTCCCATAGCAGGTCCGATTCCGAAAGCAGCTGGTCCGGATGCGGGCCCGGCCGAGTTCGGCAACGGCGCGGCCGACGATGGCCAGGACCCCGCCGCGACACTGTGACGCATCCGCCGTCGAGGGTTACGGCAGCACTCTCGCAACCGCACCGAAGGCTACTACTCTTGTAGGGTGACTGAGCTAACCGCGAACACCGCACCTTTCGTAGCAGATCCCCTCACGAGCACCGCCCAGAGCGGGGCTGCCGACTACCCGGGGCTCGATGCCTGGCGGGACTTGCCGATCTCCCAGCAGCCCACGTGGTCTGACCAGAACGTCTTCAAGGCGTCCGTGAAGGAGCTCTCCGCGGTTCCGCCACTGGTTTTTGCCGGCGAGGTTGACGTTCTCCGTGAGCGCCTCGCCGCTGCTGCGCAGGGGAAAGCCTTCCTGCTGCAGGGAGGCGACTGTGCCGAGACGTTTGAAGCGGCAACGGCGGACAAGATCAGCGCTCGCGTCAAGACCATCCTGCAGATGGCCGTGGTCCTCACCTATGGCGCTGCCATGCCTGTCATCAAGATGGGGCGCATGGCCGGCCAGTTCGCCAAGCCCCGTTCGTCCAATGATGAAACGCGCGACGGCGTGACGCTTCCGGCATACCGCGGTGACATCGTGAACGGTTACGACTTCACACCAGAGTCCCGGGCGCACGATGCTGGCCGGATGCTGAAGGCCTATCACACCTCGGCTTCAACGCTGAACCTCATCCGTGCCTTCACGCAAGGGGGTTTCGCCGACCTTCGGCTGGTCCACCAATGGAACAAAGGCTTCACGGAAAACCCGGCGCACGCGCGCTATGAGTCATTGGCCCGCGACATTGATCGCGCGATCAAGTTCATGGACTCATGCGGGGCTGACTTTGAAGCGCTCAAGCGTGTGGAGTTCTTTGCCAGCCACGAGGCTTTGCTGCTCGACTACGAACGTGCGCTGACCCGTATCGATTCCCGGACCGGGCTTCCCTACGACACGTCGGCGCACTTCCTCTGGATAGGGGAGCGGACCCGGGATCTTGATCATGCCCACGTGGACTTCCTTTCACGCGTCCGGAACCCGATCGGCGTCAAGCTGGGCCCCACCACCAGTGGGGACGACGCCCTCCGGTTGATCGACAAACTCGATCCCAACCGCGAACCCGGCCGTCTGACATTCATCACCCGCATGGGCGCCAAGAACATCAGGGAAAAGCTGCCCGCCGTCGTCGAGCGCGTCACTGCCTCAGGTGCCCAGGTCCTGTGGGTGACTGACCCCATGCACGGCAATACCGTGACCTCGCCGAACGGCTACAAAACCCGGAACTTCGACGACGTGATCGATGAGGTCCGCGGGTTCTTCGAAGTGCATCATTCCTTGGGAACGGTGCCGGGCGGGCTCCACGTCGAGATGACGGGCGACGACGTCGCCGAGTGCCTTGGCGGTGCCGACCCTATCGACCAGGATGCCTTCCTTGACCGGTACGAGTCGGTTTGCGATCCGCGGCTGAACCACATGCAGTCCCTCGAGATGGCATTCCTGGTGGCCGGCGCACTCTCCAAGCGGTAGTGCTACCCGGGCTCACAGTAACTCTCACACCACCGTGAGCGTTACTGTGGAGCCCTCGGGAGCCTCAGTGTCCACAGGGTCCTGGTCGCGGACTGTGTTGAAGAATCCGCCCAGGACCCTGTTCAGCCGCACATCAAATCCGAGAGCGCGGAGTTCCTTCTCGGCGGTGTTGGCTTGCTTGCCGATGAAGCTCGGAACCTTGACCATCTTGGGTCCCTTGGACACCGTAAGGGTCACTGTGCCGCCCTTGGCCAGCGTTCCATTCGCGGGGGACTGTGACACGACGGAGCCCTGCGGGACCTTTTTGTCGTTGACTGTTTCCGGAGCGACCACGGGCGTCAATCCTGCGTCCTTGAGCGCCTTAACGGCCTCATCCTGAGTGAGGTTGCGGACGTCCGGGACCGGGATGGGTTGCGGACCTTTGGAAACTACCAACGCCACAGGAGTTCCATGCCGCACAGCCGTGCCCTGCGCAGGATCCTGAGATAGGACCGTGCCCGCGGCCGCATGATCATCGAACGCTTCAGTGATGTTGCCCAGCGCCATCCGGGCGGCGTTCAGGGCTGTCTTCGCGTCGGCCAAACTGGACCCGCTGAGCCCCGGAAGCGGGAAGAGTTGGGCGCCCTTGGAAACGAAGAGCTCTATTGGCTGGAACTTCCGAACCGTTTGACCCGATTCAGGCTTAGTTCCGACGGCGAGCCCGCTTGCGACGTCGTCGTCATAGACGTCCTCGGGCTCCGACTGGAACCCGGCCGTGCGCAGTAATTGCTGGGCTTCGGCCACCGTCTTGTTCTTGACATCCGGGACGGTTCCGGGCGAGCCCGGTCCCATGCCGAAAAACCAGCCGGCAGTCGCAGCGAGCAGTGCCAGGACCACGATGATGATGATCCAGATGACGGCTCGACGGCGTGGATTACCCTCCCGCAACTGACGAACGGGAGTTGCCGCTAACCGCGCCTGGTCCTTGGCCTCCTGGCGTTCGAGCCGTTTCAGCTGCCGTTTGCCGGATGGACGAAGGTCCTTGTCCGCATCGATTTCCGCAAGTGAACCCAGGCCGGCATGCCGGCTTGGGTTGCCTGCAGGTGACAGGACGGTGGTCGCGTTGCTCTGGCGCGGAATGAATTCCGTTGCCGAAGGCAGGTCGCGGGGCAGGGCCCGGGTGTGGTTGGTCCCTTCATTGGCCAATACCACCGTGGCGCCCGCTGGTGCTGACGCCTCCTGTGAGGCAGGCCTGTGGTCCAATTGTTCGTCGGTCAGGGAGGTGCGGATGTGTCGGAGTTCGGTGAGGAGGGCTGTTCCGTCAACGGGCCGGTTCTCGGCTTCCGATGCCGTGCACCACTGCACCAACTCATCGAGGTCCTCGGCGAGGCCCGGCGTCACCTCGGAGGGTCGGCCAACGGTCGAATTGACGTGCTGGTAGGCAACCTGGATGGGGGTATCACCTGCATACGGCTGCGTCCCGGTCAGCATCTCGTACAGCATGATGCCCGTTGAGTAGATGTCGCTGCGGGCATCTGCGGGCTGGCCAAGCACAAGCTCCGGTGCCAGATAGGCGACAGTGCCGATCAATGCGCCAGTGCTTGTATTAGCTGAGACTGCCCGTGCGAGGCCGAAGTCTCCCACTTTGATGCGACCGTCGGCAGCGATGAGGACATTCTCAGGTTTGACGTCCCGGTGGATCAGTCCTGCTGCATGCGCAGCGGCCAGTCCCTCGATGAGCGGGTCGATGAGGGCGAGGGCCAGGCGGGGAGTGAGGGCGCCTTGTTCGGTCAGCACATCGCGAAGGGTGTGCCCCTTGACGTACTCCATGACGAGGTAAGCAAGGTGGCCGTCTTGGCCTTGGTCCAAGACTCCCACGATGTGCGGGTGGGACAAGCTTGCGGCAGCTTTTGCTTCCTGGCTCAGTCTTTGCAGGAAGACGGGGTCATCAGCCAGGTGCGGATGCAGCACCTTAAGGGCCACGTCACGCTCAAGCCGCCGGTCGGTGGCCAAATAAACCGTGGACATTCCGCCTCTGGCCACACGGGAGCGGACTTCGTAGCGGCCGTCCACGGTGGTCCCGATGAGGTGGTCCTGCGTTGCTTCTTGCACCATATGATCCTAAACGAGGCAGGGAAGGGGCCCGAATCCTTGGGGATCCAGACCCCTTCCGGGTGCCGGGCAGTGTGCTTAGGCAAAAGTGCGCTGGCGTGCCTTGATTGACGCGACGTAGCGTTTGGTGTCGTCGTACATTCCGTACTTGCTCACGGAATACGCACCTTGGTAGTAGCCGGCAATCGCGGTGTCGACGTCCTTGCTGGTTGCGACCAAGGCCCGGATGATGGCCACACCGGCCGTCGCGTTGTCGTAAGGATCGAGAAGGTTGAGCTTACGTCCCACCAGATCTGAGGCCCATTGTCCGGAGGACGGGATGACCTGCATGGTGCCGATGGCGTTGGCAGGGGACACTGCCCGCTGGTCAAAGCCCGATTCCTGCTCGGCGAAGGCCAGGGCCAGCGAGGGGGTAACGCCCATGCGAACAGCGGTATCCCGCACGATGGTCTTCATCTCGGCGCGGGTAGGCACAGGGGCCGCATTGAGCAGGGCCTTGTTGGCGTTGGCGGAGCTGACAACCGCCGGCGGATAGGTGTAGCCCAGGAAGGTGCTGGGAACCAAGGGCTTGGTGTTTACTGCCGGCTGCGTGGCAGTGCCGGGAATGGTCAATTTCTGGCCAGGGTAGATGACGGTGGTGGCCGTGACATTGTTAGCGGACATCAACGCTGCCAGGGAGACGCCGTTCCGCGAAGCGATGGAGCTCAGGGTGTCGCCGGCCTTGATGGTGTAGGAACCACCCGCCGTCGTCGTGGCCGGTGCCTGCGGGGCTGCTGGAGCCGCTTGTGCGGCTGGCGCTGCTGGAGCGGAGGAGCCTGCGCTGACGATAATCTTCTGCCCCGGGTAAATGATGGAGCTTCCGTTGAGCCCGTTCCACCGGAAGACGTCGGACAGCGGGACGCCGTACTTATAGGCGATCCCGCCCAGGGTATCGCCCGAAACCACTGTGTAGGTGGCCGCTCCGGTTGCGCCGCTGCTCGGAGCTGCCGGCGCGGCGGGCTGCGCCGGCGCTGCGGGCGCGGTTCCTGTGAGCTTGATGGTCTGGCCCGGGTAGATCAGCGTTGTGGCCGTCAGGTTGTTCAGTCGCAGAACCGTGGAAGTGTCCAGGTTGAACCGTCGCGCAATGGCACTGATGGTATCGCCCCGGACGATCGTGTAGCTGCTCGGGACCGTCGGGGCCATGGGACGCAAGGCCACGGGAATAGTCGTGGCAACCTCTTGTGCCGGGATGAAGGTTCCAGAGGCAACTGCTTGCGCCTTCATGGCGGCCGCGAGGGTAGCCGGAATCTTGTTCACCTGGGGGGCAGGCATGGCCATGGACGGCTGGGCCAAGGCAAGGGAGGACAGGACAACGGCAGGGAGCGCAGCCGTTGTAGCCGCAATAACGGGCATGCTCATGGGTCTTTTTGGCGAGCGGGGCGTCGTCATGAAGGGGTTCCTCATCTCGAACAGCGGCGGGATTGTTATCGCTGTTATCAGTGTTATCAACGTTATCAGTGTTAGCAATGTTACCGATGTTACAAATGTGATCTCTGCGAATCTCTCACACTTAGGCACGCGAAACAACAATTCCGCACGTTCGGAAAGCCTCGGCTCATTCAGTGCAAAGAAAATGCTGCTTTTGTGCGCCGCATGGGCTCGCCAGCCGCCTCCGGCTAGGCGCCAGGCCGGGCGACATGGCAACCTTGGTCTGTGAGTAATGTAGAAAGCCTTGTTTCCGAATGGCTGCCACTGCCGGATGTGGCTGAGCAACTGGACGTTTCCATCACCAAAGTCCACGGACTTTTGGACGAGCGCGCCATCGTCGCCGTCAGGCTGGGGGAGCGAAAGATACGCTCCGTCCCGGCACTGTTCTTACAGGACGGACACGTTGTGGACAGCTTGAAGGGGACTATCGCGGTTCTCGGCGACGCCGGTTACACCGACGAAGAGCTGATCACGTGGCTGTTTACAGTCGACGAATCATTGCGGGGCCGGCCCATTGACGCCCTGCGCGAGGGGCGGAAAACCGAAATCAGGCGCCGCGCCCAGTCTTTGGCCTGGTAACTCTTTGGCCTGGTAGCAGAAACGAGCGACGACGGCGGCCGCGGCCGCCGTCGTCGTCACCTCTAACTGGTGGGCTACTAACTGGTGGGGCCTTAGGCGGCCCGGCTGACCGCGGCTTCGGCGAGTCCCCGCAAAGCCGTCAACGGCAATTCTTCCAGCGGGAGCCGGCCCAGCGCTTCGAAAGCCTGATCGCTCAACTCAGCAATGAGGGTCTCCGTGGCATCGAGCGCGCCGCTGTCCACAATGATGCTGCGGATCCGGGCAATGTCGTCCTCACCCAGGTCCGGGTTGCCCAGCTCGCGGTCGAGGTAGGCAGCTTGCTCCTCGGGGGCCTGGTTGAGGGCAAAGCCCACCAACACAGTACGTTTGCCCTCCCGAAGGTCGTCACCGGCCGGCTTGCCGGTGGTCTCAGGGTCGCCAAAAACGCCAAGGACGTCGTCGCGCAATTGGAAGGCTTCGCCGAGCGGCAGCGAGAATTTCGAATACCCCGCCAGCAAATCTGACGACGCCCCAGCCAGTGCACCGCCCATGGCCAGCGGATGCTCCGTGGAGTATTTTGCCGACTTGTACCGAATGATCGACTTGGCCCTGTCAACGGCGCCCCCGCGTTGACGTACCGGGCCGGCTACCTCTTCCAAGATGTCGAGATACTGCCCGGCCATGACCTCGGCCCTCATAACGTTGAAGATCGCGCGGGCGCTGGTCCCGGACCCGGCCCGCTGGCCGATGTCGGTGAAGGATTGCTCGCTGAAGGACAAGCAAAGATCCCCAGTGAGAATTGCTGCCGCGTGCCCGAACCTTTCGTTGTCCAATGCCCAGCCGCTGTCCTCGTGAAGCTGGCCGAATAGTCTATGCACGCTGGGTCCTCCCCGGCGCGTATCGGATCGGTCAATAATGTCGTCGTGGATCAAGGCAGCGGCCTGGAAGAGCTCCAAGGCACACCCCGCTGTGACGATCGACGGGTCACCGGCAGATCCGCCTGCCCCTCTCCACCCCCAGTAGCACATCAGTGCGCGCAGCCGCTTCCCGCCAGTTACCAAGGTGGAGATGGACTCGATGAGCGGTGCGGCGTCCGGGGAGATTCCGGACATCAGGTCTTGCTGTTCCCGGAGGAAGGCCGTGAGTCTTTCGGAGACCCCTGCCCTGAAGTGGTCCTGCTCGGATGAGACGAGGGGATTGAGTGTCACTTGATTGACCCGGCGGCTACGTTCGCACCAATGGTGAACGTTGAGACGCCCTCCTTCTCCCTGATCGAGACGTTGACGGTCTCATTGTCGCCGCGGATGAAGTTAATCGAGGTGACTGCTCCCACGGCCTCGGGGCCGGGGACCACCTTGAATCCCTGGGCCTCCAGGGAGGTCTTGTAGTAATCCACCACACTCTCCGGGGGCGCCTTGACCGCACCAACCAGCGCCACCGTGGCGGGGGAGTTGGTCTTATCAAAGCTACTGGAGCGGACGCTTGTGGACGGCATCACGGGAATGAGTTGCTGGGGGAACCCTGCAACCAGGGCGCCGACAGTGGCCGTGGCACTTGGCACGGGCGAACCGGACGACGACGAACCCGGCGACGCCGAGCTGCTCGGGTTTGCCGACGATGAACCCGACGTCGTGCTCTTTGGAGAAGGCGATGACGTCGTCGCGCCCGCAGAGGAGGGTGCTGCTGAACCGCTGGGCTGGGGCGTGCAGGCGGCGACTGCCACCGCGAGGCTCGCTGCGAGCAGGGCAAACCCTCGCGCTTGAGGAGTTCCGAAGAGCTTCACAGGGGGTATCCTTCCTTGGGCTTTCGCCGGATCGTGCCTCCAGTTTAGTCAGTGGCCAGGCATAGTATTGCCGGTGTGAGTCAGGAAGCATCCAGCAGCGCCCCAGGCACCGGCGTCGTGCCACCAAGCAGCGCCGGTGATGTCCTGCAAAAATGGCGGCGAACCAGCATTCTCCACGTGGATATGGATGCCTTTTTCGTTTCCGTGGAACTCCGCACCAGGCCCGAACTGATCGGCAAGCCCGTGATCGTGGGTTTCCCTGCTGAACGGTCCGTTGTCCTGTCTGCGTCCTATGAAGCCCGGGCCACAGGGGTGAAATCTGCGATGCCGATGGCGATCGCTATGCGCAGGTGTCCTTCGGCGGTCATCATTAATCCGCGCCACTCTGAGTACTACGAGGTTTCAGCTCAGCTCATGGGGATTTTTGCCTCCATCACCGATCTCGTCGAGCCACTGAGTGTTGATGAAGCGTTCCTCGACGTCGGTGGTGCTATCCGGCGCTTGGGGTCGCCCCTGGACATTGGTCACCTCATCCGCCGCCGGGTGCGTGCCGAACTGGGAATCACGGCTTCAGTAGGGATTGCCAGTACCAAGTTCGTTGCCAAGATCGCATCCACCCGCTGCAAGCCCAACGGGATTCTGCAAATTGATGCCGAAGATACCATCACTTACCTGCACAGCCTCCCGGTCAACGCTTTGTGGGGTGTTGGCGGCAAAACCGGCGAGGTCCTTGCCCGCTTGGGGATCCGTACTGTGGCGGACGTGGCGGCCACTCCCGTGGCCACGCTAAAACGCGTATTGGGGGCAAGTGGAGAGCATGTGCACAGGCTGTCCATGGGTATCGATCCGCGGCCGGTGACGCCCACGAGGCTGGAAAAGAGCATCGGGGCGGAAGAGACATTTTCCTCGGATACAGCCGATGACGCAGTGTTGCGCAGGGAACTGCTGCGGCTTTCGCACAGGACCGCCGCCCGGTTGCGGAGTTCCGGCATGGTGGCCAGGACGGTGGCTTTAAAACTTCGGTATGCGGACTTTTCAACGGTGACTCGGAGCCGGACCGTCCACGTGGCGGTCGACAGCGCTCAACTTATCTACCAAGTCGCGGTGCAACTAATGGAGTCACTGGGCACGCGGCCCATGTCTGTCCGTCTCGTGGGGATACGCGCCGAACAGCTTGAACCTGCCGGGGAGACCTCACTCCAGTTGAGCCTAGACCGCCGGGACGACAACTGGCGGGCGGCTGAGCAGGCCTTGGACAGGGTCTCTGAGCGCTTCGGATCCAAGAAACTCCTGCCAGCCAGGCTCCTCGAGCCAGGGAAACCGCCGGCCGAACAGTAGCTTTCGGCCACAGCGCCCAGGCCTTGGCGTGTCTTTCAGAACGGGGCCGGACAAACTATCCTATTTATTACAGAGATTTGATCGTCTGGACGAACTGCTTCCGGAACAGACGGCCCGGGTTCCACTGAAACCGTGCGGGTTTTTGGGGAACAAATCCGAAGGACCGATCGTTTTGGTTACAGATGCACAGGACGCGTTATGTCCAGACGCTGGCTGACTAAAGGAGGTCGCGATGCCCCTCTCGGAGCACGAACAGAAGCTGCTTGAGCAATTGGAGAAGCAACTTCACGAGGACGACCCAAAGTTTGCCAACACCATGGGATCGGACCCCATTCGGAGTTGGTCCACCAGACACGTCATCATAGGAATCCTCGGCGCCATCGCGGGCATCCTGTTGTTGCTTTTCGGAGTAACCGTCCAGGCGATCCCGGTGGGAGTTCTGGGATTCGTTGTGATGGGCGCAGGGGTCTATTTCGCAACGCTTCGAGGGTCAGCCTTCAGTAAGGGACGCAAGGCCAAATCCGGAAAGGCCAAGTCCAAGAGCTCGTTCATGAGCAGCTTGGAAGAACGCTGGGACGAACGTCGCCGGGACGAGAACTAAGTCCTTCCCGGGGCCGGACCTTTATTCCGATAGATTGCGGTGTTCCGGAAAACCGCGGCTCGTAGGTAGCCCGTTCCTCCCGGTGGCAGCGCTCCTCAGGAACCGCCCTCGCCAGGCTTGAGCGTCAGACTTGGAACACGCAGTGACCATCAAGACAACCATCAAGACCCGCCTTGGCGGGTCTTTTCGGGTTTAAAGGGCACGCGGCGCCTTGACCCACACGGACCAGCTCCCTGGATCGGGCCCGGGCCATCGCATCTGGTGATTTCCCTCCACTTTCCACCCCGCACCGGTGATTCGGGGCTGTTCGGGACTATTCCGCGCCAAATCGAAGCACCTGAAAACTCAAAGTGGTGGAGAAACGGCCCGCTATGCGTTGACTGTGGGGTGTTGTGGAGTAAAGTGGAGCGCATAAGAGGGTAGTGGCAGCGTTGGGTATGTGAGGCACCTTTACTGAGGGGCGGTGGGCAGGTGTTTCTTGGCACTCACTCTCCGCGTCTGGACGAAAAGGGGCGGATCATCCTGCCAGCCAAATTCCGTGAGGAACTCGCGGAAGGCCTGGTGCTTACAAGGGGCCAGGAACGCTGTATCTACGTCTTCAGCCAGAAAGAATTCGAACGTATTCACGAGTCCATGCGGGAGACTCCACTTTCCTCCAAGCAGGCTCGGGATTACATGCGAGTCTTCCTGTCTGGGGCCTCTGATGAGGTACCTGACAAGCAAGGGCGCGTGACGATTCCGCCAGCGCTCCGTTCGTATGCAGGGCTCGGCAGGGAACTGGCAGTTATTGGTGCCGGAACCCGTGCGGAGATCTGGGACGCCGAGGCTTGGGATACGTACCTCAGCGAGAAGGAAGCAGCCTTCTCGGAAACGGATGACGACAATCTGCCCGGTTTCATCTAACCGGTCAGTGGGGCAGCAGCCCCGGTTCTTGGATGGGATCTCCAGCCGCCCATTGAACTGTCTTCCTGGCTCAACTTCCCCTGAGCCAGGCCGGCGGTCCGATAGGCGCGGATGGGGATCCGATCCAAGGAACAGCGTGAAGAAACTGAGGAAAGAGGAGGCAGTGTGGAAGAGCAGGACGCGGCAAAGCCCACATCCGAGCGCCACGTACCCGTCCTGAAGGACCGCTGCACCAACCTCCTCGCGCCAGGTTTCGAGGCTGCTCGCAGCCGCGGTGAAACTCCCGTGGCAATCGACGCCACGCTCGGCATGGGCGGGCACTCGGAGGCGATGCTGCAGCGTTTTCCGGACCTGCATCTGGTGGGCATAGACCGGGACGAGGAAGCCCTTGCCTTGGCTGGCGCCCGACTCGAGGCCTTCTCCAGCAGGACTGATTTGGTCCACGCGGTGTATGACGAAATTGAGGACGTCCTGGCGGACCTCGGTATCCGTGAAGTCCATGGAATCCTCATGGACTTGGGGGTCTCCTCGCTGCAGCTGGACGAACGCGAGCGGGGATTTGCATATTCCTATGACGCTCCGCTGGACATGCGCATGGACACTAGCCGGGGTCAAACAGCTGCAGATGTGGTCAACAACTACAGCGAAGACGAACTGGTACGGATCATCCGGAAATGGGGCGAGGAGAAGTTCGCTGGGCGCATTGCCAATCGTATTGTCAGCGCCCGTGCCCAAAAGCCTTTCGCCACCACCGGTGAACTCGTGGAACAGATTCGGAGCGTCGTTCCCGCCGCCGCGGCAAAGAGCGGGGGACACCCGGCAAAACGCACTTTCCAAGCCCTCAGGATCGAAGTCAATGAAGAGCTTGAGGTCTTGGAGCGTGCAGTTCCTGCAGCGGTAGCTTCCACTGCATTGGGCGGCCGGGTGGTGGTGATGTCGTATCACTCGCTTGAGGACAAGATCGTGAAGTCGGTTTTCCAGTCCGGCTCCAAATCCTCGGCACCGCTCGGATTCCCGGTGGAACTCGAGGAGCACAAGGCCGAGTTGAAGACCATCACGAAGGGCACCGAAGTCCCTACAGCAGCAGAAATTGCTGAAAATCCCCGCGCGGCGTCAGCCCGATTGAGGGCCGTGGAGCGCATCAAACCAAGGAGACAAGCATGAGCAACGCCGCAGCGACCACACGGCCCTCCGCAGTGGGGCACTCTGTTGTAGGCAATACTGCCAGGAAGCTCCCGCTCCCGGGCGGGAAGCCCGACGTCGACCGTAAGGCCCGCACGCCCCTCTCCTTGGTGCGCAGTGTCCCGGTCCGCCGTCGGACGCCGTTTGTTGTCCTATGCTTCGCCGCGATGGCTGCCGCCCTGCTCACGGTGCTCGTCTTGAACATCTCCGTGTCTACAGCCCAGTACCAACTGGTCCAGCTCAAGGCACAGGCTGCGACCCTGGACAAAGAAAACCAGGATCTGACACAGCAGAAGCAAAGCTTCGAAGCTCCCCAGAATCTGGCGGCCAAGGCTGCAGAATTGGGAATGGTAGCTTCCACGGTCAAAGGTCAGATTGATGTGAATACGATGACGGTGACCGGCAAGGCAGTTCCTGCGGTCAAGGGAGACGCTCCGGGAGCCGTTATCGCTCCTCCTGCACTCTCAGGACAAGCGCCGTCGGCGGCCGCCAAGGATGCCACGGCAGCTGCCTCGACGGCAACGACGTCGAAACCTTCAGCGGCCGCGACGCCGGCACCTGCAACCTCGCCGGCTGCGACACCCAGCCCCGCACCGACGGCATCCGTGCCTGCCGCCGCGCCTCCGGTCGACCTCAACGGGGGATCCGTCCCGGCGCCTTTGCAGAAGGTACCGGGGCAGTAGCCAACCCATCCACTGAAGCAAGTCCAGCAGCAAGGAAATAACGTGGCGCAGAACCCCGGCAAATCGAACATGACGAAGGTGCCGGTAGCCAGGAAACGGCTGCGGCTTGGTCTCGGCATCATGTTGACGCTACTGCTTGTGGTGGGCGGCAAGCTCTTCATGGTGCAAGGGCTCGATGTCGGCGGCATGGCCGAAGCCGCGCTGGCGAAACGCCTGACGCCCATGGTTCTGCCCGCTCAGCGGGGAAAGATCCTCGACGCCAATGGCACCGTCCTAGCCAGCAGCATCATCGCTTACAACATCGTGGTGGATCAGACGGTCAATACAAATACCGCAACGTTCCACCGGTACGACGACGCCACCGGAAAGCTTAATGAGATCTCGCGGGACCAAGGCATCACGGAACTTGCCGGGCTCCTGGGCACAGACGTGAATCAAGTGCGGGCGTCCCTGACCGGCGACAAGAAGTACTTTGTTGTGGCCAAAGACATCAAGCCGGAGCTTGAGGACCGAATATCCAAGCTCTACATTCCCGGCCTTAGCTCCGAGGGAGTCAGCAAACGCGTGTATCCCAACGGGAGCGTAGCCGGAGGGGTGATCGGCTTCCTGCAGGACGGCACCACGGGCCAGGCGGGCATCGAACAAACGCAGGACCAGATCCTCCGCGGAACGGCCGGAAAGCGTGTGTTCGAGATTGGTGCCGATGGCCTGAGGATTCCAGTGGCGACCGATGAGTTGACCCCCGCCGTGGACGGCAGCGACGTCAAGTTGACCCTCAACACCGACATCCAGTACTTCGCGCAGCAGGCCATTCAAAGCCAGGTCAATAAGCTCAACGCCGAGTGGGGCTCAATCGTGGTGATGGACACCAAGACCGGCAACCTGGTTGCCATGGCGGATACCAATGCACCTGACCCCAATGACCCGGGGAAAGTCGACGCCAAGGACCGTGGTGTCCGCTCCGTGACGGCGGCGTACGAACCGGGCTCGGTGGAGAAGATGATTACGGCTGCGGCCGTTATCCAAGAAGGCAAGTCGAGCCCACTGGACCACTTCACCGTTCCGCCAGCACTGACCATCGATGGCCAGACCTTTACTGACGCTTTTGTGCACGGCACCGAGGAGCGTACGTTGGCGGGCATCGTGGGTTGGTCCATGAACACTGGAACGGTGATGGCAGGCAGCAGGCTTACCAAGGAACAGCGCTACAACTGGTTGAAGAACTTCGGCATTGGCGAACAGCCTGACATCGGCCTGCCGGGTGAAGCTACGGGAATCCTGGCCACGCCGGACAAGTGGGATGACCGCCAGCAGTACACGGTGCTGTTCGGCCAGGGAGTATCGCAGTCCACGCTTCAAACCGTCCGCGCCTATCAGAGTATTGCCAACGACGGAATCATGCTCCAGCCCCGGCTGATTGACTCCTACATCAACCCCAAGGGCGAAGAGCAAAAAGTGCCTGCAAAGGACTCCCGTCAGGTGGTGTCGAAGGAAACTGCCCAGCAGGTACGCGACATCCTGGAGAGCGCGGTGACCGAAGGCGAAATCAAGGACGCAGGCATCGATGGCTATCGGGTGGGCGCGAAGACCGGAACCTCCGAGGCGCCGCGGGAGGATGGACTTCCTGGATTCGACGGCTACACCGCCTCCATGGTTGGCATGGCTCCCATGGATAACCCGCGTTTCATCGTGCAGGTGGTGGTGCAGCGGCCCAAGGGGAACATCTATGGAATCACCAACGGTCCGGTTTTCCGGTCCGTGATGTCGCAGGTCCTCAGGGCCTATAACGTGCCGCCCTCCACGGGAACCGCCGCGCACCTACCGCAATTCGTCAAGTAAGCTTTTTGGGCGTCTGTTTCGGCGAAACCAAGATCTACCCATACCGGCCCAGGACGACGCAAGCCCCGGCCGGGTCGTTCCACGAGCACCAACGGAGAACCACGTGTCAGAGCACCATGAGGCAGTTTCCCATGCCGCGCAGCCAGAGGCAGTGCGTTCCGGCTTCCGGCCTGAGTCCGTGGCGGCCGTGCCTTTGGCCAGCATCGCCAAAGCTTTAGGAATATCCCTGCCCAGGGATGAGCATGCGACGGGGGTCACCGGAATTACGCTCAATTCCAAAGCAGTGGAACCGGGTGATCTCTACGTCGCTTTGCCAGGGTCTTCCCGCCACGGAGCAGATTTTGTGCCCCAGGCTGTGGACGCCGGAGCCGTCGCCATCGTGACGGACGACGCCGGTGCCCGCCAGCTTGCCCTGGCTGGCGACCAGGCTGTCCCGGTGCTGATCGTGGAGAACCCTCGAGCCGTCGTCGGGCGTTTGGCCTCCCTGATTTACCGAAGCCAGCCAGCCGTCGGCGGTTCGCCCTCCCTGTACGGCGTCACCGGAACCAACGGCAAGACCACCACTACCTACTTCGTTAACTCGTTGCTGCGGGCTTTGGGCAAGAAACCCGGGCTGATTGGAACCATCGAGATCCTGGCTGGCGGTGAGCCGATCCCGAGCGTGCTCACCACGCCGGAGTCGACTGATGTCCATGCACTGCTGGCCCTCATGCGGGAGCGTGGGCTGGATGCGGCGTCCATGGAAGTTTCCTCCCACGCACTTTCCTACCACCGTGTGGACGGGGTGATGTTCGACGTCGTGGGGTTCACCAACCTCACGCAGGACCATCTGGATCTGCACGGCAGCATGGAGGAGTACTTCCAGACCAAGGCGGAGCTCTTCACCTCAGGAAGGGCGCGCCGCGCCGTTGTCACGGTGGATGACGAGTGGGGTCGGCGTCTTGCCGAGCAGGCCGATATCCCTGTCACGACACTGTCCACCACTGCGCCGTCCAGCACCACGCCGTCCACTGCCGACTGGGAGGTGGCCTCGACGTCACCGCGTGGGCTCGGTACCGAATTTGAGTTGAAGCACAGGGACGGGCGTAGCCTCCGTGTCCATACCGGCCTCCCCGGGGACTTCAATGTGGCCAATGCGGCGCTGGCCGTCGTCATGCTCTTGACGTCCGGCGTGGACCCGGAGGCGGTACAAGAGGCATTGGACACCAAGGACCCATTGACGGTGGCTGTTCCCGGACGTATGCAATTGATCTCCACCGAACCTGCCGCGGTTGTTGATTTTGCCCACAATCCGGATGCCTTGGCACGCGCACTGGAGGCAGTCCGTTCACCCCAAGAGGGGTCCCGCGTGATTGTCGTCTTTGGCGCCACGGGGCAGCGCGACCAAAGCAAGCGTCCCACCATGGGCGCGATCGCTGCCCGCTTGGCTGATGTGGTGATCGTCAGCGATGACGATCCCCACGACGAGGACGCGGCCGCTATCCGTGCTGACGTCCTGCGAGGGGCACAGGCGGCTCGGGAGAGCGAAAACCTCCCCAGCGACATCATTGAGTCGCATCCAAGGGACGTGGCCATCAGGCTGGCGGTGGACCTGGCCACCCCGAAGGACACCATCCTCGTTGCGGGCCGGGGCCACGAGGTGTGGCAAGAGGTCCAAGGGGTGAACCTGGCGCTCGACGACAGGGTGGAGTTGCGTGCGGCCTTGACATCCAAGGGATTCAGCGTTTCAACGGACCAGCGGATAGAGTCCTAAACCGAGATGATTTCATTGACTGCGGCGGAGATCGCCGACCTTACCCATGGCCGACTGACCGTACAAACGGACGTCGTGCCCAGCTCTGTCGTCACTGATTCGCGGGAAGTTTCCCCCGGTTCGCTGTACGTCGCCAAGCGCGGCGAGCACGCTGACGGCCACGACTTCGTAGCTGCCGCGTTCGAACGCGGCGCCGTGCTTGTCCTGGCTGAACGCGAAGTGGCCGATGCGGATGGAAACCCGTACCCCGCCGTCGTCGTGAAAGACGCCGTGCTGGCGATGGGCGCCTTGGCAGCGGAATGCGTTCGGCGCATCCGTTCAGGCCGTGAGCAGCGCGGTGAGGACTTCACGGTGGTCGGTATCACCGGCTCCGCCGGCAAGACAACCACCAAGGACCTCCTGGCCGGAATCTTCTCCGCCGCCGGGAACACCATTGCCCCCCAAGGCTCCTACAACGGCGAGGTCGGCGTCCCGCTCACTGTTTTTTCCGCCGACGAGGACACACGTTTCCTGGTCATCGAGATGGGTGCCACCGGGATCGGCCACATCAAGTACCTCGCGGACCTGGTCAAGCCGGACATCGGGGTGGTCCTGATGGTGGGTACCGCCCATGCCGGCGAGTTTGGCGGCGTGGAGAACATTGCCAAAACCAAGGGAGAGCTCGTCGAGGCCCTCGATGAGCAAGGCACGGCCGTGATCAATCTTGACGACGGACGCGTGGCTGCCATGCGCACCCGCACCAAGGCCAAGGTCCTTGGTTTCACCGCTGCCCCAGCCACCACCGAAGAGGTGGAGGCACGCAACGTCGTCGTGACCGATGAGGGACACCCCACCTTCGATCTCGTATTGCCCGACGGCGGTCCGTCCGTTCGCGTGCGCAGTCGCCTGATCGGTGGTCACCACGTCACCAACCTCTTGGCCGCAGCTGCCGCCGCGTTCGCAGCAGGCATACCGGCCGAAGACATTGCAGTGGCATTGAGCTCCCAGTCGGCGGCCAGCCGCTGGCGGATGGAGCGCATTGAGCGCGAAGACGGTGTGACCATCATCAACGATGCGTTCAATGCCAACCCCGAATCCATGCGGGCCGCGCTGCGGACACTTGCCGATCTTGGCCAGGGAAGACGCACCTGGGCTGTCCTCGGCGCCATGCTGGAACTCGGCGAAGACTCGATCCGCGAGCACACCGCCGTGGGTACCCAGGTTGTCCGGCTGAACATTTCCAGGCTCGTGGTGGTGGGCCGCGAAGCCCGTGCACTCTATGTATCAGCCATCCAGGAGGGCTCCTGGGGTGACGAGTGTTCCTTCACCGAGACCGTGGATGAAGCCTATGAGCTGCTGCAGAACGAGCTCCGGCCGGGTGACCTTGTTTTGTTCAAGTCCTCCAAAGCAGTGGGGCTGCGGCATTTGGGTGATCGGATAGCATTACCCCCACGGGCTGGCTCCGCAGGGGACAGTGCGGCAGGAGATGCCGCAAACGAAGGGAACGATCTGCAGTGATTGCACTTTTGATCGGCGCAGGCGTCGCCCTTCTGGTGGCCTTGACAGGCACCCCGCTATTTATCAAGTTCCTCGTTGCCAAGAGCTATGGGCAATTCATCCGGGATGACGGGCCCACCTCCCATCACACGAAGCGAGGTACGCCCACCATGGGCGGCGCTGTTGTGGTCGTGGCGGTCCTCCTCAGCTATTTCCTGACGCACCTGGTGATGTGGTTGTTGAATCCGCATTCGCCCGGTCCCTCGGCTTCAGGACTCCTGTTGCTCTTCCTCATGGTCGGCATGGGTTTTGTTGGGTTCCTGGACGATTTCATCAAGATTTCGAACAAGCGAAGCCTCGGCCTGAACGCCCGTGCGAAGCTGATCCTGCAGGCCGCCGTCGGCATCATTTTTGCCGTGCTGGTCCTACAGTTCCCTAACAACGACGGCTTGCGTCCTGCGTCCACGCAAATCTCGCTGGTTCGAGACATTCCTTGGCTCAATCTTGCCTTTGGCGGCACGGTCCTGGGCGCAATTCTCTTCATCGTTTGGTCCAACCTGATCATCACGGCGGCCACCAATGGCGTTAATCTCACAGACGGCTTGGACGGCTTGGCCGCAGGTGCGTCTGTCATGGTCTTCGGTGCCTACACCCTCATGGGAATCTGGCAGAACAACCAGGCCTGCGGCTCTCCCCGGGAAGCAGGCAGCGGGTGTTACCAGGTGCGCGATCCTCTGGACTTGGCACTCCTGGCAGCAATCCTGAGTGCTGCCTTGGTGGGTTTCCTGTGGTGGAACACTTCACCGGCGAAGATCTTCATGGGGGACACGGGGTCCTTGGCCATCGGCGGTGCCGTGGCAGGATTTGCCATCCTTTCCCGGACGGAACTGCTCCTTGCTTTCATCGGCGGTCTTTTTGTCCTGATCACCCTGTCAGTCATCATCCAGGTGGGCTTTTTCAAACTCAGCGGCGGCAAACGTGTTTTCAAGATGGCGCCGCTGCAACATCACTTCGAACTAAAAGGCTGGGCCGAGGTCACGGTGGTGGTCCGCTTCTGGATTCTGGCGGGACTGTTCGTGGCTGCGGGCCTGGGAATCTTCTACGCTGAATGGGTGGTCTTGCTGTGAACGGGAGTCCCGGGAACGATCCACAAGCCGGTGACCGGCTCAAGGACCTGAACAGTTGGGACTCCGACTGGAGCGGATTGCGTGTTGTAGTCACCGGGATCGGGGTCTCCGGCTTCGCTGCCGCGGACACTTTGATCGAACTCGGCGCCAAAGTGGTGGTTGTCGATGCTGCGACCACTTCCAAGGCCCAAGCCCAGGCAGACACACTGAAAATCGTGGGCGCCGTGGATGTTCTCCTCGGGGCGGAAGCCGTTGAAGCCTTGCCCCTCATTGAAGGAAGCCTCCCCGAATTGGTGGTGACCTCGCCTGGGTGGCGCCCGGACCAAGCGCTGTTGGCCGCGGCGAAACGCAAGCACATCCCGGTGTGGGGCGACGTCGAATTGGCGTGGCGACTCAGGGTAAGGGCAGGTCGCAAGACTGCCGACTGGCTGGCGATCACCGGCACCAATGGCAAGACCACTACGGTTGGAATGACCGAGTCCATGTTGCAGGCCGCGGGCCTGAAGGCAATCGCCGTCGGGAACGTCGGCACACCAATCCTGGACGCCCTGCGCGACCCCGTGGACTACGATGCTTTCGCCGTCGAACTTTCCAGCTTCCAGTTGCACTGGAGCCACTCGTTGTCGCCCGTTGCCAGCGTGTGCCTCAATGTCGCAGAGGACCACGTGGACTGGCATGGGTCCTATGCCTCGTACCTAGCCGATAAGGCCAAGGTGTACCAAAACACCCAGCGGGCGGCAATTTACAACGCGGAACAGATCGAAACCGAACGCATGGTGGAGAACGCGGACGTCGTCGAAGGTTGCCGGGCCATAGGTTTCACCACCAACACACCGGCGATCAGCATGGTGGGAGTGGTGGATGGTTTGCTCGTTGACCGTGCATTCATTGCAGAGCGCAAGGACTCTGCAGCCGAGCTCGCTTCCATGACCGATCTTGGACCTGTGGCTCCGCGTCACATGGTCGCCAACGCCTTGGCTGCTGCCGCTTTGGTCCGGGCCTATGGTGTTGAGCCATCGGCGGTGAAGCAGGGCCTGGCCAATTACCTTCCGGGCGCACACCGCATCCAGTTGGTGGCCAAGCATGGGGACATCCTGTGGGTCAATGACTCCAAGGCGACCAACCCGCATGCTGCGTCCGCAGCTCTTTCCGCCTTCCAGCACGTGATCTGGATTGCCGGCGGCCTGTCCAAAGGTGTCCATTACGACGACCTCGTGAAGGAACATGCGCCCCGCCTGAAAGCTGTTGT
Organism: Arthrobacter sp. efr-133-TYG-104; assembly: GCF_030208915.1. NCBI lineage: Bacteria > Bacillati > Actinomycetota > Actinomycetes > Micrococcales > Micrococcaceae > Arthrobacter > Arthrobacter sp. efr-133-TYG-104. The sequence goes on along the minus strand of NZ_JARVTA010000013.1, from coordinate 132,015 downwards.
CCTCATCGGCACGGACACCGCCGATTTGGAGTCGGCCCTCCAACGACACGCACCCAATGTCCCCGTGATCGCCCAAGCGAAGGGTGACACTGAAGAAGTGGACAACGCAGCCGCTGATGTCGCTTCGCCGCTTTCCGGTGAGGCCGTCATGGCGCAAGCAGTGGTATCGGCTGCCCGGCTGGCATCGGGCGGGGACACCGTGCTCATGGCCCCGGCTGCGGCATCCATGGATCAGTTCTCTTCCTACGCTCACCGTGGCGACGCTTTCGTCCAGGCGGTACGCGAGCTTGTGGAAGGGCAGGCACAGACCGCCAAGGAGTAGCAATGGTCAGCACGCCCACCCGCGGCAGGATAGCGCGGGCGTCCAAGCGTCTGTCGCCACCTCCAGGTCACGACGGCGGAGGCCTCCGTAGCCGCCTCCGTCGCCTTTGGGACTACATCGAAGGCAAAGAAAAGGCGCCCAACAGCTCCACCTACTACCTGATTCTCGGTTGTGCCGTGGCGCTCACGGCCATTGGCGTCATGATGGTGCTCTCGGCGTCGAGCGTTGAAGCGATCTCGGTTGGTAAGTCGCCGTACGGTGATGCGCTGAAGCAGGCCATTTTCGGCGTGTTCGGGCTGATTGCCATGTACGTGATCTCCAGGACCAATGTCAGCTGGATGAAGAAGTTGTCATGGTGGGCGATGGGCGTCGTCATCGCACTGCTGGCTCTTGTCCAGGTGTTGGGCCGTAGCTCATTGGGTAACCAAAACTGGCTGGATATCGGTGGCATCAGCCTCCAGCCATCCGAGATTTCCAAGTTGGTGCTGTGCGTCTGGATTGCCGCCGTCCTGGCGCGCAAGGAGAAGTACCTCAACCGCTGGATGCACGTGATGATTCCCGTCTTCCCCGGGGCAGCGGCCGTTCTTGGGCTGATTTTGGTGGGCAACGACCTGGGCACCGCCATCGTCGTGATGTCCATTGTGGCGGCAGGGCTTTACTTTGCAGGGGTCCCTGGCAGGATGCTGGCGATCGTTGCTGCCATAGGCGCCATTGGGGCTACCGCAATGACGGTCATCAGCCCCAACCGCATGTGCCGCGTCACTGCGTGGCTGGGCATAGTCAACCCCTCCTGCACGGCTGATTCGGACTTCACCTACCAGTCGACGAACGGAATGTACGGGCTGGCGCAGGGAAGCTGGACAGGCTTGGGACTGGGCCAGAGCCGGCAAAAGTACAACTGGCTTCCCGAGGCGCACAACGACTTCATTTTTGCCATCATCGGTGAGGAACTCGGCCTCGTGGGCACCGTGGTGGTGTTGGTCCTGTTCGCCATCCTCGGCATCGCGATTTTCCGTGTAGTGGTGCGGCAGACGGACCCGTTCCAGCGCACTCTCGCCGGGGGGATCATGGTGTGGCTGCTCGGGCAAGCCAGCATGAATATGGCAGTGGTCACGCAGTTGCTGCCGGTGATCGGTGTCCCGCTCCCTTTTATTTCGGCAGGTGGTTCAGCGCTTGTGATGTCGCTGTGCGGTGTGGGCGTAGTCTTGTCTTTGGCCCGCAGCCAACTGCCACCGCAGGAGCGTCCCAGGTTCCTCCCGCGCCGTTCTCCCAAGACCACACGAAAGCGTACATAGCCCTTCATGACGTCTGCCTCTTCCCATGTCACCAAGCCCCTTTCAGTCGTCCTTGCCGGCGGCGGAACGGCCGGGCATGTCAGTCCGCTGCTGGCGATCGCCGATGCCATCAAGGAGCAACGGCCGGATGCCGCCATCTTGACCGTTGGAACGTCCTCGGGCATGGAGACCCGGCTGGTCCCTGCTGCCGGCTATGAGCTTGCCACCATTGACCGTGTTCCTTTTCCGCGACGGCCATCTGCCGATCTCCTCAGGCTTCCAGGGAGACTGAGCGGCGCCGTCGCGCAAGCACGCAAGATCTTGCGGGAGGCAGACGCCGACGTCTTGGTTGGAGTCGGCGGCTATGTGTGCACGCCCATGTACCTGGCCGCACGCCGGCTGCGGATCCCCATTGTTATCCACGAAGCAAACGCCCGGCCGGGCTTGGCCAACCGGGTCGGAGCGCGTTTCACCAACCGCGTGGCAGTGGCGTTCCCGGGGACGCGGCTGCGGCGTGCCAGGCACGTAGGCATGCCGATGCGCCGGGCGGTCTCAGCCCTTGACCGCTCAGTTGCCGGTCCAGCTGCCAGGGCTGCCCTGGGGTTGGATGCGGACAAGCCGACCCTGATCGTCACCGGTGGGTCCTCGGGCGCGTTGAGCATCAACCGCTCCATCACTGCTGCCCTCCCGGCCTTGGCCGCAGCGGGCATTCAAACCTTGCACATCACCGGCCGCGGTAAAGCCGTCCAAGATGGCGACGGCGGTGCACTCACGGCCCAGGGCTATCACCAGGTCGAGTACGTGGATGGTATGGAGAACGTGTACGCGGCTGCCGACGTTCTCCTGGCCCGCGCCGGGGCCGGTACCGTCAGCGAAGTCGCTGCAGTGGGTGTTCCGGCAGTGTTCGTGCCGCTGCCCATCGGCAATGGCGAGCAGGCACTGAACGCCGCCGCCCTCGTTGGAGCTGGAGGAGCACTTCTGGTGGATGACAAGGACCTGACCCCGCAATGGATCGAAACACAGCTGATTCCGTTGTTGACGGACAGGGAAAGGCTTGCCGACATGGGCCGCCGTTCCGAAGCCCTTGGAGTGAGAAACGCCGATCAGCGAATGGCTGATCTTGTCTTGGAAGCGGTGTCCGCATGAACCAGAGCAGTGATTCCATTCAAACCCTAGGCAGGGTCCATTTCATCGGTATCGGTGGTGTTGGGATGTCTGCAGTTGCCCGGATCATGGTCTCGCGCGGCGTGCCCGTGAGCGGCAGCGACGCCAAAGACCTGCCGGTGATGGGTGACCTTTCATCGGCCGGTGCGCGCATCGCCGTCGGATATGACGCCGCCAACCTCGGCGATGCGGAAACCGTCGTCGCCGGGTCTGCGATCCGTCCCGACAATCCGGAACTGTCCGCGGCGCGCGCCAAGGGTCTGCCGGTGTTGCATCGTTCCGAGGCGCTGGCGGCGGCCATGGCGGACCACCGCGTGGTCCTCGTCGCCGGCACTCACGGCAAGTCGACCACTACATCGATGGTGGCGGTCCTGTTGAAGGAATCGGGGGGAGATCCCACCTTCGCGATCGGCGCGAACGTCCCCGCACTAGGGGTCAATGCAGCGCACGGGTCTTCTGACATTTTCGTGGCCGAAGCCGACGAATCCGATGGCTCCTTCCTGAACTACAAGCCGCTGGTTGCTGTCGTCACCAACGTGGAAGCCGACCACCTGGACCACTATGGGACCCCGGAGGCTGTGTTCGCTTCCTTCGACAACTTCGCAGCGCTACTTCCGTCTGAGGGCGTCCTGTTCGCGTGCGCCGACGATGCGGGGGCGCGGGCATTGGCGGAGCGGACAGCGGCGAAGGGCACCACACGCGTGGTCACCTACGGAACAGCGGACGACGCCGACATCCGCCTCTACGACGACGGCCCGGGCAAGGTGTCCGTGGCCATAGGGGAGAACCGGCACGCCCTGGATTTGCAGGTGCCGGGGCGCCACAATGCCCTCAATGCGACGGCGGCGTTCGCAGTTGCCGTGGAACTCGGTGTGCTCCCTGAGGTCGCAGCAGAGGCCCTTGCCCACTTCACAGGTGCATCGCGGCGCTTTGAGCTCAAGGGCCAGGCCAGGGGAGTGCGCGTCTATGACGATTATGCACACCACCCCACGGAGGTCCGCGCGGCCTTGTCTGCCGCCCGTTCGGTGGCCGCGGGCAAGAAAGTCCATGTCCTTTTCCAGCCCCACCTGTTCTCCAGGACACGTGAGTTCGCTCCCGAGTTTGCGGCAGCGTTGGACACCGCAGATACGGCACTGGTACTGGATATCTACCCCGCCCGCGAGGACCCCATTCCAGGGGTCACCAGCGCGCTGATCGCCGATCGGCTGGCCAAGGGTCGATTGGTCAGCGGTAACGAAGCCGTTGACGCCATCGCGACGGTGGCGGAGGACGGCGACGTCGTGCTGACGGTCGGCGCCGGTGACGTGACCGCATACGGTCCCGTTATCGTGGAGGCCCTGGGTGGCTAGTACACGCAAGCCGGGGCCGATTCGCAGTGGTGCCGACGTCATCAGTGCCCAACGCTCCGTGGAAGTTCCACGCCCTGCCGAACCGGGTGGCAAACAGGCTAAGGCGGAAGTGCCTGCCAACGTCATCGTCTTTCCGGAGCCAAAGGGCAAGCGAAAGCGGCGGCTCATCGGATGGACAGTGGCGATCATCGTTGTGCTGGTGGCGGCTATTGTGGGCGGAGCCGTGTACTCGCCTGTCCTTGCGGTCCGTTCCATCGCCGTGGACGGCACCAAGATCGTGACGCCGGACGCTGTTCAAAAAGCGTTGTCGGGACTTCAGGGAAAGCCATTGCCGCAAGTCAGCGAACAGCAAGTGAACGATCTCTTGAAGCCGTTGATTCAGGTCCGTTCGGCCACGGTGGAAGCACGGCCGCCTTCGGAATTGCTGGTCCACATCGATGAACGCGTACCCGTGGCGCTCTTGAAGCAAGGGGACGCGTACGTGATGGTGGATGTCGACGGCGTGCAACTCGGGGTAACCAAGGACCCAACGGGAGCCGCGCTGCCTCTGATCGACCCGGGCGCGGGAACGGTGAACACGGATCTGTTCAAGGCTATTGCGGCCGTTCTGGACACCTTGCCCGCAGACGTTTTGGCTAAAATGGCTACGGCCTCCGCAGCCTCGCCGGATGCGGTGGAACTAAAACTCGTTGACGGAAAGACTGTAGTGTGGGGCAATGCCGAGGACAGGGAATTGAAGGCCAAAGCACTCCAGGCATTACTGAACATGCCGCCCAACCCGAAGGACCCGATCAACGTCTACGACGTCAGCGTCCCGAGGCACCCTTTCACAAAATAACTACTTCCACCCGTAACCCTCCAGCGACGGGACACGACTTTCCGACTCGGAACAGGACATTCGGACGACACGCGCAAGCGGTCATTGCATGTGCGAACCAGAGGAAATACCGTCGCAGTAGAGTTACTTGACATAACTATAACCTTCAACTAGAGGGTTAAGGTCCAAGGATTCACGTTGGACTCGATCAGTTTCGCTATAGGACACAAGCAAGGGGCACGAAACGTGGCAGCACCGCAGAATTACTTGGCCGTCATCAAGGTCGTCGGCATCGGCGGCGGTGGCGTGAACGCAGTCAACCGCATGATCGAGGTGGGTCTCCGTGGTGTCGAGTTCATCGCCATCAACACGGACGCGCAAGCCTTGCTGATGAGCGACGCTGACGTCAAGCTCGACGTCGGACGTGAACTCACCCGTGGCCTTGGCGCCGGCGCCAACCCCGAAGTTGGCAAGCAGGCCGCCGAAGATCACGCCGACGAGATCGAGGAAGTCCTGCGTGGTGCTGACATGGTCTTCGTCACGGCCGGCGAAGGCGGCGGTACAGGCACCGGCGGCGCTCCGGTCGTTGCCCGCATTGCCCGTTCCCTCGGTGCGCTGACCATCGGCGTCGTCACCCGCCCCTTCACCTTCGAAGGCCGGCGTCGCGCAGGCTCAGCTGAAGCCGGGATCGACGCGCTTCGTGACGAGGTGGACACGCTGATCGTCATCCCGAACGATCGCCTTCTGTCCATCAGCGACCGCAATGTCTCGGTTCTGGACGCTTTCCGCTCGGCGGACCAGGTCCTTCTTTCCGGTGTCCAGGGCATCACCGACCTCATCACCACGCCGGGCCTGATCAACCTGGACTTTGCGGACGTGAAGTCCGTCATGCAAGGGGCAGGGTCTGCCTTGATGGGTATCGGTTCGGCCCGCGGTGAGGACCGCGCTGTCAAGGCAGCTGAACTCGCTATCGCTTCGCCGCTGCTTGAAGCCTCCATCGATGGTGCACACGGTGTGCTGCTCTCCATCCAGGGTGGTTCCGATCTCGGTTTGTTCGAAATCAACGAGGCAGCCCGCTTGGTGCAGGAAGTTGCGCACCCGGAGGCCAACATCATCTTCGGTGCAGTTATCGATGACGCCTTGGGCGATGAAGCCCGCGTCACCGTTATTGCCGCAGGCTTCGACGACGTCAAGGCTACGTCGCCGTCCATGGACCAGTCGCGCCCGGCGCAGCACCCGGCCACCCCGGACCGCCCGGCTCCCGGTGCGGCTCCCTCCAGTGCTGCCGCACCGCAGCATGCGACGGCAGGTATCGGCGCTGCAGGCCTGAGCAACTGGGGCCAGCAGCGCCCGTCCGCGTTGCCCGCGGACTCAGGGTTCGACGTCGACCTTCCGGCAGTAGTAGAGCCCGACCTTTCGGGCAGCCGTTCGGACGACCTCGACGTTCCTGACTTCCTCAAGTAAGTCGCGTTCGGAGACTTTGCTCGGTGTTTTGGTGGCGCAATGAAGTGAGACCCGGCGTTTCTGTAGCCTTTACGGATACGGGCGCCGGGAATCTGGCCCTTCATGTAGGGGACGACCCCGCACAGGTGGCGGCACGCCGGACCCGTTTGAACAGGGCGGCCGGCCTTGACACGGGGCAGTTCCAATACACAGGGCAGTCCCAATACACAGGGAACTTCCAATATATGAATCAAGTCCACGGCAATACCGTGGCGCCCATCGACGCCTTGGGGCCTGGCCCCACTGCCGATGCCATGGTGTCCGGGGGGCTTCCAGTATCAGGGTTCTCCCGCCGTGCCCAGCCGCTTGCTGTCATGGTGGCCGACTGTGTCCCTGTGGTGCTCGTCGGTGACGGCGCCGATGGGAGCGTCGTCCTTGCTGTGGCGCATGCCGGACGCCCCGGCGTGGCCTCCGGCGTCGTTCCGTCGACTGTCGCCGAAATGCGCAACCGCGGAGCCGTCCGCATCCGTGCCTGGGTGGGGCCGTCCATTTGCGGCTCCTGCTATGAGGTCCCGGAGCAGCTTCGGGCGGAAGTCGCCGCGCAGGTACCGGGTACGTGGTCAACCACCTCGTGGGGTACGGCCGCCCTGGATCTTCCAGCAGGGGTACGCGAACAATTGACCGCCGCAGATGTTGCCGTGGAGTACTCGGGGGAGTGCACGTTGGAAAATGACGCGCTCTTCTCCTACCGACGGGACACACAGACTGGTCGGTTCGCTGGTTTGGTGTGGATGCATGACTGACGACGCGCGGACACGAACGCTTGCGGAACGCCTGGACACCGTTAGGCACCGGATTTCGGCTGCCGCCCTTGCTGCGGGGCGGGGCGACCAACCCAAGCTGATTGTGGTGACGAAGTTCCACCCTGCCGATGACGTCCGCCGACTGGTTTCCCTAGGTGTCACGGATGTTGGGGAGAACCGTGACCAGGAAGCGGCAGCCAAGTCGGCCGAGTTGGCAGATGTTGACGTCCGCTGGCACTTCATCGGGCAGCTTCAGAGCAACAAAGCAAAGTCGGTCGTCAAGTATGCAGCCTCCGTTCAGTCGATCGACAGGCCGCAACTCGTGGCGGCCTTGGAAAAGGCCATCGAACGGGAGCAAGACGCCACGGGACGCACCGACCTGCAGTGCTTCATCCAAGTCAGCCTTGACTCCGGCGCTGGAGGACATCGCGGCGGCGCTGACCCGTCCGACGTCGAAGATATCGCCGACAGGATCCAAGCCGCCCAGGGCCTGGGCCTCGCAGGAATCATGGCTGTGGCTCCGCTGGGTGCCGATCCGGAACGTTCGTTTGAAAAACTCGCCGGAATTTCCGAGGCCCTCCGCGCCGTGCACCCCGCAGCCACAGGTATATCTGCCGGCATGAGCCAGGACTTGGAAGCTGCCGTGAAGTTCGGGGCGACACACCTGAGAATTGGCTCCGATATTCTCGGATCACGTCCGGCCGTGGGGTAGCGTCGAATTATTGGAACGATGGGCCGGGGTTCTGATACTTGCATGTCATGGCGGCCCGCCTACTGCAAAAACGATAAGGAGTGCACCATGGCTGGCGCTCTGCGCAAGACAATGATCTATCTTGGGCTCGCCGACGGCGATGAACACTACCAATCTGAGCAGCCCGTGGCACAGCATGATGAAGAACGCCCCCAGGAGCAGGAGCGGGAAGAGCGCCGGGCGCCCGCTCCCGTCCGGGAAGTAGTCCGTGAATTGCCCGTTGTTGACGCCGAAGAGGAATACCGCGCACCCGTGACACCCATCAAGCGTGCGGCCTCCAGCCGCGAGGATGCCTCTGGCCTGAGGCAGATCACCACCGTTCATCCCCGTTCCTACAATGATGCCAAGCTCATCGGTGAAAGCTTCAGGGATGGCATTCCGGTCATCATGAACGTCACCGACATGGGTGAAGCCGATGCCAAGCGATTGGTTGACTTCTCTGCCGGCTTGGTCTTCGGACTCCATGGAAGCATTGAGAGGGTCACCAACAAAGTCTTCTTGTTGTCGCCGTCGTACGTTGAAGTCATCGGAGATGACAAGAAGGCCAGCGAAACGCAGGCCAGTTTCTTCAACCAAAGCTGACACTACCGGTTCGGGCAGATGCCAGGCGGGGAAACCTGCCTGGCATCTGTGTTGAAATGGTAGCGACGGCATTCGGAAGTATTCGGGAGATTTGAGCTAACCTGTGGGCATTGTTTTCGGCCTTATCTACATCGTGTTGTTGCTGTTTTTCATTGCCCTGATCATCCGCCTCATTTTTGACTGGGTGCAGATGTTTGCCCGGCAATGGCGGCCACGGGGTGCGGCCTTGGTAACTGCCCACGTGGTCTACTCCGTGACGGACCCACCGCTTGGAAGGCTCCGCAAGCTGATTCCGCCCTTGCAAATGGGTGGTGTGTCCTTGGACCTGGGCTTCCTGATCCTCATCATTGCAGTGAGCATCGCCATGGCAGTGACCAGCAGCTTGGCCTAGCCCGCCGGGTCACCGAGGGCTCCAACTGGGGCCTGACGTGCGCAAATTCTCCAAATCAACACGATGGTGTTGAATTAGAGTAACCAGATGATATTTAGGTACCGTAGTTTTGAACGGCCGGAAGGCCTACTGACTAACTAGACCAATGAGGTGACCAGATGGCTTTGACGCCAGAAGACGTTGTCAACAAGCGCTTTCAGCCGACCAAGTTCCGCGAAGGCTACGACCAAGACGAGGTCGATGACTTCCTTGACGAGATCGTTGTTGAACTTCGCCGCTTGAACCAGGAGAACGACGAACTTCGCAAGAAGCTTGGCGAGGCCGGTGCTGCCGTTCCTGCAGCCGCCGCTGCTGCCCCGGTCGTGGAGAAGGTTCCTGCCCCGGCTAAGGCTGATAAAGAAGCCGAAGCTAAGGCCGAGGCTGAGGCCAAGGCCGCGGAAGCTGCCAAGAAGAAGGCTGCCGACGACGCCGCCGCTGCCGCAGCGAAGGTTCCGGCGCCCAGCAACAACCTCACTCCTTCCGCTGAATCCGCTGCAGGCCTGCTGGCCATGGCCCAGCAGATGCACGACAAGCACGTCGCCGACGGTGCACAGCAGAAGGAAAAAATCATTGCTGAGGCACAGATTGAGGCCTCCAGCTTGGTCAACGACGCACAGGAAAAGTCCCGCAAGATCTTGGGTGCCCTGGAGCAGCAGCGTTCTGTGCTCGAACGCAAGGTCGAGCAGCTCCGCGGCTTCGAGCGTGACTACCGTTCACGCCTGAAGGCTTACATTGAAGGCCAGCTCCGCGATCTCGACGCCCGCGGCTCAGTTGCTGCTCCTGAGGTCGGCGAAGCAACCGCCGACGTTTAGCAAGTATTCTGAAAGCCGGTGGCTGGGGTTTCCTCGGTCACCGGCTTTTGCTGTTAACGCCTGACGGCAACGCACCAAGCCTCCCGAATGAAAGCACAATGACCGACGATCTTACCGATGACGCCCTGACGCCCATGCCTGCACGCGATCGCAAGTGGCGTCCGGCAAAGCTCTGGCTCTTCGCAGCCTGCGCTGCCTTCGCTTACGCCTTGGACCAATTCACCAAACTTTGGGTCACCAGCACCATGGAGGAAGGCGAGCGGATTGCTGTCCTCCCGCCACTGCTGCATTGGTATTACATCCGCAACTCGGGTGCAGCCTTCTCCATTGGAGAGAACGTTACGTGGATCTTCACCATCATCATGGCAGTGGTCGTCGTCGCTATCCTCTTCCAACTCCGCCGACTTGGGTCTGCGTGGTGGGCGCTGTCACTGGGCTTGCTGTTGGGAGGCGCGCTCGGCAACCTGACGGACCGTCTTTTCCGCGAACCGTCATTCGGTATGGGGCACGTTGTGGACTTTATCCAGTTCCCCAACTTCGCGATCTTCAACATTGCGGATTCTGCTGTGGTGTCCGGGGTCGCGATCGTTTGTATCTTGACGCTGCGCGGCATAGCCATGGACGGTTCGCGCCACGGTGCACCGAGCGAGCGAACCGCTGAGGCGGGCAACGCGCAAGGCCCCGCTCCGGAGACACCCGGTGAGTAGGGAGCTGAGCATTCCAGAGGAGTTGGGTGGCGTCCGGGCCGACGCAGGCATAGCGAAACTGCTGGATGTTTCCCGGTCGGCGGCCGCGTTGCTCCTCTCGGAGGGCAACGTCACCAGCGGGGGAGCAACGCTTGAGAAATCGGCCAAGCTTACAGCAGGCGCGGTTGTGCACGTCACGATTCCGGAACGCCGGGATCCATTGGAGGTGGTGGAGGAAGTCGTGGAAGGCCTGAATATCCTGCTCGATGATGAGGATTTCGTTGTCATCGACAAACCCGTAGGTGTGGCTGCCCATCCGTCGCCGGGATGGGTTGGGCCCACGGTGGTCGGCGGCTTGGCAGGTGCCGGTTTCAGGATTTCGACGTCGGGTGCACCGGAGCGTGCCGGAATCGTGCACAGGCTCGACGTCGGCACCTCCGGCGTCATGGTGGTGGCGAAGACGGAGAACGCCTACACGGTGCTGAAACGGGCCTTCAAGGAACGAACGGTGGACAAGGTGTACCACGCAGTGGTTCAAGGGCTTCCCGATCCCCTGCAGGGAACCATCGACGCGCCGATTGGACGTCACCCAGGGCATGACTGGAGGTTCGCCGTCATCGAAGACGGTCGGCCGTCAGTGACGCACTACGAGGTGTTGGAAGCTTTCGGCAAGGCCACCTTGGTGGAGGTGCATCTGGAAACCGGGCGAACCCATCAGATCAGGGTCCACTTCTCTGCGTTGCGGCACCCCTGTGCCGGTGATCTAACCTACGGGGCGGACCCCCGCCTCGCTGCGACTTTGGGCCTCACACGTCAGTGGCTGCACGCCCGCCAGCTTGGCTTTACCCACCCGCGCACCGGCGAATGGGTGGAAGTCACCAGCGAATATCCGGAAGATCTGCAGTTCGCTTTGGACCTCTTGGCAACCGGGGCGGCATAGAGGCACGTGCCGCGCGCGTTCCTATCCTGTCGGACCCTGGACGGTAGACTGTCCGGGTGACTTCCAGCAATGATTCGTTCGTCCACCTGCACACCCACACCGAATACTCCATGCTGGATGGAGCAGCCAGGTTGGGTGAGTTGTTTGATGAAACGGAACGGCTCGGCATGCCCGCCCTGGCGACCACGGACCACGGGTACCTTTTCGGCGCATTCGACTTCTGGCGTAAAGCCACGGACAAAGGCATCAAGCCGATCATCGGCGTCGAAGCCTACGTAACTCCCGGAACCGCGCGCGGTGACAAGGAGCGTGTGCGTTGGGGCGATGAAAGCCAACGCAAGGACGACGTCTCCGGTGGTGGCGCGTACACCCACATGACGCTCCTGAGCTACAACAACGTGGGCATGCGCAATTTGTTCCGGGCTTCATCTATCGCTTCCCTCGATTCCGTGTTCGGCAAATGGCCACGGCTCGATCGTGAACTCCTCAACACCTACTCCGAAGGTTTGATTGCCACCACAGGGTGTCCTTCGGGAGAGGTCCAAACCAAGCTCCGGCTGGGACTGTACCGGGAGGCGGTCGAAGCGGCCGCCGAGTTCCGGGATATCTTCGGTGCGGAAAACTACTTCTGTGAGTTGATGGACCACGGACTGGATATTGAACGCCGCGTCACAGGCGACCTCCTGCGGTTGGCCAAAGAACTGAACCTTCCCCTCGTCGCCACCAATGACCTGCATTACACGCACGAGCACGACGCCAAGGCCCATGAGGCGCTGCTGGCGATCCAATCAGGCTCTACCTTGCTGGAGCCAACGTACGACAATGGCGGCTCACGCTTTGCGTTCTCCGGCAGCGGCTACTACTTGAAGTCTCCCCAAGAGATGCGCGAACTATTCCGCGACCACCCTGAGGCTTGCGACAACACCCTCTTGATCGCTGAACGCTGCGAGGTATCCTTCAACACCGGTGCCAACTACATGCCCAGGTTCCCTTGCCCGCCCGGGGAAGACGAGACCTCGTGGCTGGTCAAGGAAGTGGATACGGGTCTCAAGTACCGCTATCCGCAAGGCATTCCGGACAAGGTGCGCGCCCAGGCCGATTACGAACTCGGCGTCATCACATCCATGGGCTTCCCCGGTTACTTCCTGGTGGTGGCCGACTTCATCAACTGGGCAAAGAACAACGGAATCCGCGTGGGTCCCGGCCGTGGTTCAGGTGCGGGTTCCATGGTTGCCTATGCCATGCGCATTACGGATCTCGACCCCCTGCAGCACGGCCTGATCTTCGAACGCTTCCTCAACCCGGACCGCGTTTCCATGCCTGACTTCGACGTCGACTTCGATGATCGGCGCCGATCCGAGGTCATCGACTACGTCACCAAGAAGTACGGTGACGAGCGCGTAGCCATGATTGTCACCTACGGAACCATCAAGACCAAGCAGGCGCTTAAGGACTCATCGCGCGTATTGGGTTACCCATTCAGCATGGGTGAGCAGTTGACCAAAGCCCTCCCGCCTGCTGTGATGGCCAAGGACATCCCGCTCGCGGACATCCAAAACCCGGAGTCCAAGCGCTACAGCGAAGCCGCGGACTTCCGCCAGCTCATCGCCACAGATCCCGAGGCCGCGAAGGTCTTCGAGACGGCATTGGGCATTGAGGGACTGAAACGCCAATGGGGTGTCCACGCCGCTGGTGTGATCATGTCCTCGGACCCCATCATCGATGTCATCCCCGTGATGCGCCGTTTCCAGGACGGCCAGGTCATCACGCAGTTCGATTACCCAACGTCCGAAGGCCTCGGCCTGATCAAGATGGACTTCCTGGGACTCCGGAACCTGACGATCATTTCGGATGCGCTTGAGAACATCAAGATGAACCGCGGCGTTGACCTGGACCTGGAAAACCTGGAACTGGACGACGCGGCGTCGTACGAACTTTTGGCGCGCGGCGACACCCTGGGCGTGTTCCAGCTCGACGGCGGCCCCATGCGGTCCTTGTTGAAGCTCATGAAGCCCGACAACTTCGAAGACATTTCGGCAGTTCTCGCGCTGTACCGCCCCGGGCCCATGGGCGCCAACGCCCACACCGACTACGCACTGCGGAAGAACGGGATCCAGGAAGTGATCCCCATCCACCCGGAGTTGGAAGAACCCCTGAGGGAGATCCTTGGCGGCACTTTCGGCCTGATCGTGTACCAAGAGCAAGTCATGGCCGTGGCGCAAAAGCTGGCCGGCTACTCACTTGGCCAGGCAGATATCCTTCGCCGCGCCATGGGTAAGAAAAAGAAATCCGAGCTGGACAAGCAATTTGCCGGCTTCTCCCAAGGCATGCAGGACAACGGTTACTCCATGGCCGCTGTCAAGACGCTGTGGGACATCCTGCTTCCGTTCTCCGACTACGCCTTCAACAAAGCGCACTCGGCTGCCTATGGCGTGATTTCGTACTGGACGGCCTACCTGAAGGCGCACTATGCGCCGGAGTACATGGCTGCCCTGCTGACATCGGTGGGTGACGATAAGGACAAATCCGCTATCTACCTCAACGAATGCCGGCGGATGGGCATCACGGTCCTGCCTCCGGATGTGAACGAATCATCGTTGAACTTCACGCCAGTGGGCCACGACATCCGCTTCGGCATGGGCGCTATCCGCAACGTTGGCGTCAACGTGGTGGACGCCATGGTCTCGGCCCGCACCACCGAGGGCAAATACACCTCTTTCAAGGACTTCCTGCTGAAGGTGCCTGCCGTGGTGTGCAACAAGCGTACGATCGAGTCCTTGATCAAGGCTGGAGCGTTCGATTCGCTCGGGCATCACCGCCGCGCGCTGGCGATGATCCACGAGGAAGCCATCGATTCGGTCATCACCCTTAAGCGGAATGAGGCCATTGGCCAGTTCGACCTCTTTGCTGGCTTTGAAGACCAAGAACCTGAAGCGTCCTTGACCACTGAGATCCCGGACCTGCCGGAATGGGAAAAGAAGGACAAGTTGTCCTTTGAACGGGACATGCTGGGGCTCTACGTATCGGACCATCCGTTGCAGGGCCTCGAAGGCGTCCTCAACCAGCACGCGGAACAGTCCATTGCGTCGATTATCGCCGAGGATGGGCCGCACGACGGCGCGATAGTCACCATTGCGGGCATGATTACCTCCCTCAGCCGCAGGATCGCCAAGGCCAGCGGCAATGCCTATGCCCGCGCGGAGATCGAGGACCTTGGTGCGTCCATTGAGGTTATGTTCTTTGGCCAGGTATACGGTCCCATAGCTTCAGTGCTGGCCGAGGACCTGATCGTGGTTGTTAAAGGCCGCTTGCAGCGCCGGGACGATGGTGCGGTGACGCTGAACTGCATGGAACTATCGGTACCGGACCTCAGCGAAAGTGTGAACGGTCCGGTGGTCATCACTCTTCCCACCTATAAAGCCACAGAGACGGTGGTGACAGATTTGCGCGACGTTCTTCGAACGCACCGCGGAAACTCCGAGGTGCGCCTCAAGCTCACCGGTGATACCAAAGTCGAAGTCATGGGCCTGCCCGTACATCTGCGGGTAAATCCCAGCCCGTCACTCTTTGGCGACCTCAAGGTCCTCCTGGGGCCGGCCTGCCTTGACACCTAGACGACAGCTGAGGAGTACTTGCTAGCTGCATATATCGCTAGCTAGTGCGTTCAGAACTCACAGTCCGTTCAGATCTCATAATCCAAGGGTGTTGGCTTGCTGTAGGCTCCGCCGTGGTACAGCAGGGGAGTGCCGTCCTCGCCCACTTGGCCGTCGATGACCTCTACCACCACCACGGCATTGTTCTCGAAGGAAAGCCGCATCTGTATCCGTCCCACCAGCCACCCGCTGACGTCTTTGAGGATCGGAACGTCGTGGGGACCGGGCTCCCAGTGGTCGCCCTCGAAGCGGTCGCGGGTCCTTGCGAACCGGTTGGCCAGGGCCTGGTTCTCAAGGCCCAACATGTGCACGCCGATGAATTCGGAGTTGGCCACAGCAGGCCATGAACTCGAGCTCCGGGCCATGTTGAACGTAAAGCGAGGCGGCTCAGCGGATAGCGAGGCCACTGACGTGGCGGTGAACCCGAACGGGTGCCCGTTGAGGTTGGCGGTGATAATCGCCACCCCTGCCGCGTGCCGGCGGAACATTTCCCTGAAGGTTTGCTGAAAGCCAGTCGGCTCGGTGGACACGGGGTGTTTCTCCTCCATGGTGCGGGTAGGTACTCCCTTCAGCGTATTCCCCTTCTGGTGCGGCTCCTTACTTTGTTGAGGTGGCATGAACCTTTGTTAATGTGGGAGCATGACCGATCCCACTGTAGAGATTTCCGCGGAAGCCACAGCCGGCCCCGCCTCCCACCGCCCAGGGCGGCGGGACATAGCCTGGCTGGTTCTCCCGGCGGCTTCGGGGATTGCTGTGGGCCTCCTCTGGTGGCTGTTGGCCCCGGGGGGAGGCAATCTGCTGTCCGGAAATCCGGCGTTGGCCAACCCCTCAGTTCCAGCATCGTGGTTGCCGCGTGACTTGGTCCTTGGCGGTTTGGCATTGGTTGCCGGAGTGGTGACGGGTTTCCTTTTGGACGGGAAACTAAACACACGGGGAGCAGGCCGGCGCTTTGCGTTTGCGCTCCTCGGTGGGGCCGCAGGTGCCGTTGTCTCCTGGTCGATCGGCCTGCTGGCCGCGCAGTTGTGGGGTCCCGCCGTGGATCCAGCGCTCGGGTCCGACTATGGATTCACGCTGCGCTCCTATTCGGTGCTGGCCTTATGGCCAGGTGCTACGGCTTTTGTCACGTTCGTCCTTTCCTTGTTCGGGGTTCTTTCCGGGAAGCCCGTAAAATAGGGCGGTGACCACTTCTCCCGATACCTCCGCACCCGCCGTCTCGCTGGCCTACCGCACCATTGATTTCCGGGGGCGCAGCCTTTCCCTGGCGGAATTGCGTGCGGCTGTGCCGAGGGCGAAGCATCAAACGATGGCGGACGCGGAACAAAAGGTCCTCGATATCATTTCCGCCGTACGCAGCCGCGGCTTTGAGGCATTGTCAGAACTGGCAAAGACGTTCGACGGCGTGGAACAGTCCCATCCCAGGGTGCCTGCAGAGGCGCTCGCCCAAGCGCTGGCAGGCTTGGAGCCGAACGTCCGCGCTGCGCTGGAGGAATCGATCAGCAGGGCCAAGCAGTTCGCCCGGAAGCAACGGCCAGCCGACGTCGACGTCGCATTGGCGGACGGCGCCGTCGTCAGCCAAAACTGGATTCCCGTAGGCCGGGTTGGGTTGTATGTTCCTGGCGGTCTTGCGCCCCTTGCTTCTTCGGTGATCATGAATGTCGTGCCCGCAGCGGCTGCCGGCGTCGAATCCATCGCCTTGGCTTCGCCGCCACAGAAGGAATTCGGCGGCTTGCCACACCCAACCATCCTGGCGGCAGCGGCGCTGCTCGGTATAGAAGAGGTGTACGCCATTGGCGGAGCCCAAGCGATCGCTTCCTTTGCCTACGGAGTCCCCGGGGGTGACGGGCAATTACCGATCGAGCCCGTTGACGTTGTCACAGGGCCGGGCAACATCTTCGTAGCCACCGCCAAGAGGCTCGTCAGGGGAGTGGTAGGCATCGACTCGGAGGCGGGCACCACGGAGATCGCGATCTTGGCAGACTCCTCCGCACAGGCCCCCTTGGTGGCGGCGGACCTCATCAGCCAAGCAGAGCACGATCCCAAGGCTGCGTCCGTGTTGGTGACCGACTCAGCGGAACTCGCTGACGCCGTCGTGGGTGAATTGAAGAAGCAGGCGGCAGCGACCAAGCACAGCGAACGCGTGGTGGAGGCGCTGTCCGGGCCCCAGTCCGGCGTGGTGTTGGTGGATGACTTGGAACAGGGCATCGCGGTCTGCAACGCCTACGCCGCCGAGCACCTGGAAATCATGACCAAGGACGCAGCCTCCGTGGCGGCACGGATCCGAAATGCCGGAGCGATATTCGTTGGCGACTACAGCCCGGTCAGCCTGGGTGACTACTGTGCCGGGTCCAACCACGTGCTTCCGACCAGCGGGACGGCGGCTTTCTCGTCGGGGCTGAATGTGACCACGTTCTTGCGTGCAGTCCAAGTCATCAATTACAACCGTGCCGCCCTGGAGCAGGTCAGCAGCCATATCGTGAGCCTGTCCGGCGCGGAGAACCTTCCCGGGCACGGAGACGCTGTCAGGATCCGTTTCCAACCGGACGCCAACCACAACATGTAAGGGTTGCTGGCACTACATGTAGTAATGACAAGCTTGTCATTACGGTGCCCGCGACCGTAAACTGAAGTCGGAAGTGAATCCTCCGGCACGCTCGCGGCGCCCTGCCCACAGACGTCCGGAACTGTGGGGGAGGCCCAGCATGTATTGCCCGTTCTGCCGGAACCCCGACTCCCGCGTCGTGGACAGCCGTATGGCGGACGACGGTACTTCCATTCGACGTCGGCGGCAATGCCCTGAATGCGGACGTCGGTTCACTACGGTGGAGACCACCAGTCTGTCCGTTATCAAACGCTCCGGTGTTGGCGAGCCCTTCAGCAGGATCAAGGTCATCAGTGGCGTCCGGAAGGCGTGCCAAGGGCGTCCCGTCACCGAAGACGATCTGGCCATGCTGGCCCAAGAGGTCGAAGAAAACATCCGCTCATCGGGTGCAGCCGAAATCGACGCGCACGAAGTAGGCCTGGCCATCCTGGGCCCGCTCCGGAAGCTCGATGAAGTCGCCTACCTCCGGTTCGCCAGCGTCTACCAGGCATTTGAGTCCTTGGAGGACTTTGAGTCGGCGATCTCCTTGTTGCGGCACGAGGCCCAAGACCATGCCAAAGCGGTGAACTCAGAAGCAAAAGGTACTGAGAAAAGCCAGCTTTAGCTCCGGGCGGCCGCGGACACGAATCCGCAGCCGCCGGAGAAGTATCCGAAGCCTACTTGGCGAGCTTGTGATGCAGGGCCACCTCGAGCGCTGCACCCACGATGCCGGCATCGTTTTTCAACTCTGCAGTGACGATCTTGGTCCGCAGATCCAAGTGCGGGAAGTACTCATCGGAGCGCTTGGAGATGCCGCCTCCAATGATGAAAAGCTCAGGGGAGAACAGGAACTCGACGTGCTGGAGGTACCGGTTCAGAAGAACTCCGTACTGGTCCCAGGTCAGCCCATCCCGCTCCCGGGCGACGGCGGATGCCTTGGTTTCGGCGTCGACACCGTCCACTTCGAGGTGGCCAAGCTCGGCGTTGGGAACCAGATGGCCATTGAAGATGAAGGCCGATCCAATGCCGGTGCCCAGCGTGATCACCAGGACCGTGCCGTTAACGCCTTCGCCGGCGCCATAGCGGGCCTCGGCCAGCCCGGCGGCGTCGGCGTCGTTAATCACTTCTACAGGGCGGCCAAGCCGCTTGGTGAACGCTTTGTCGATGTCCGCTTCAAGCCAGGACTTGTCCACGTTAGCCGCTGAGTGAACCACACCATGTTGGATGATGCCGGGAAAGGTGACTCCTACGGGTGATGAGGCGTCGGGTGCGTCGGGTCGGCTCGAGAGCTCGGCGACTATCTCGGCCACGACCTCCGCAACGGCCTCCGGCGTCGCCGGTTGAGGCGTCGGAACCCGGAACCGGTCACCGATCAGCTTGCCCTTTTTCAGGTCGACGATGCCGCCCTTGATTCCGGTGCCGCCGATGTCGATACCGATCAGCGGGGCGTGCTTGTGGTTTTTCTCATCCTTTTTGGACAATGCATTTCCGATCATGGCAGGAGGGATGGGCGGCGGCAGCCCCTGGGCTGCAGACTCGTTTCGGTAACTCAGGGAAGGGTTAAGATTTCCGCGCCGGTTTCCGTGACCAGCAGCGTGTGTTCGAATTGGGCCGTACGTTTGCGGTCCTTGGTAACCACTGTCCAGTCATCAGACCACATGTCCCATTCGATGCTGCCGAGGGTGAGCATGGGTTCGATGGTGAAAACCATGCCCGTTTCGATCACTGTGTTGTACGCCGGTGCGGCGTCGTAATGCGGGATGATGAGGCCTGTGTGGAAGGCTTCACCTACACCGTGGCCAGTGAAATCCCGGACCACGCCGTAGCCGAAGCGTTTGGCGTACGACTGGATGGCTCGGCCGATTACGTTGATCTCGCGGCCCGGAGCCACGGCCTTGATGGCCCGGTTGAGCGACTCCTGCGTACGCTCAACCAACAGACGGGATTCTTCATCCACATCGCCAACAAGGAAGGTGTAGTTGGTGTCCCCATGCACCCCGCCGATGAAGGCCGTGATATCGATGTTCACGATGTCGCCGTCTTGAATCACCGTTGAGTCCGGGATTCCATGGCAGATGACTTCGTTCAGGGACGAGCAAATCGACTTCGGAAAGCCCCGGTAGCCCAGCGTGGATGGGTAGGCCTTGTGATCGAGGAGGAACTCATGGCCAACCTCGTCCAAGCGGTCAGTGGTGACGCCGGGGACAATGTACTTGCCAACTTCGACGATCGCCTGTGCGGCTATTTTGCTGGCAATCCGGATCTTCTCAATGGTCTCGGCGGACTTGACCTCGGAACCGGTGAACTTGCTGGGCGCCTTCTTGCCAACGTATTCGGGCCTGGCGATCGACGCCGGAACAGCTCGCTCGGGGCTGATGGTTCCAGGGGTGAGCGTGCCGGTAGGTGCAGTGGAAGCTGGAGAAGGCATAGATTGATCATATAAGGCCCAAGAGACGTAAGTAACAATGCCCGGCGGGGCTTCCACAGGTCCGCCGAACGTTACGCGTGCACCAACTACTGATGGAGGAGGAAAAGTGCCGGAGTACTGGTACAACGTCAACACCCACGAGATCGAAGAGGACGCCATGTCCGACTGGTCTCAGCTCATCGGCCCCTACAAAACCAGGGAGGAAGCCGAACACGCCCTGGAAAAGGTTAAGGCCCGCAATGATGCGTGGGACGCGCAGGACGAAGACTAGCCAAGACGAGGACTAGCCAAGACGAGGACTAGAACGAGTGCTCGGGCCCGGGGAACTGGCCGGACCGGACATCTTCCCCATAGGCCGCCGCGGCGTCGCTCAGCGTTGACCGCAAGTCCGCGTATTGCTTGACGAATTTAGCCATTTTGCCGCCGCGGAGACCGGCCATGTCCTGCCACACCAACACTTGGCCCGTGGTGCTTTTGCCCGCGCCAATGCCAACGGTCGGCACCCGCAACGCAGCGTCGACGGCAGCGGCAGTGTCTGCCGGGACCATCTCCATGAGGACACTGAACGCCCCGGCGTCCTGCAACGCGATCGCGTCGTCAATCAGTCGCTGGGCGTCATCGCCACGTCCTTGGACGCGGTAACCCCCGAGGGAATGCTCACTTTGGGGCGTGAATCCGATGTGCGCCATGACGGGGATCCCGGCCTGCACCATAGCAGTGACAGTATCCGCGTAGTAAGCGGTGCCCTCGATCTTAACGGCGTGGGCAAGGCCTTCCTTGAGGAACCGGACGCCGGTAGCCACGGCCTGTTCGGCGGAAACTTCATAGCTGCCGAATGGGAGATCCGCAACAATCAGCGCCCTCTTGGCCGAGCGGCTCACGGCCCTGCACAGCGGAAGGAGCTCGTCCACCGTGACGGGAAGGCTGGTCTCATTGCCGAAGACGTTATTCGAGGCTGAGTCGCCCACTAAGAGGACTTCAATGCCGGCTTGGTCGAAGATCTCGGCAGTGTACTGCTCGTACGCCGTCAGCATGGCAAAACGGGCACCGTTGTCCTTGGCCTGCTGCAGGTGGTGGATCCGGACCCGTCCGGCAGGCTTCGCGCTACCCGCCGTCGAACTGCTGCTTGTAGCGGCTGGGCCCGAACCGTAGGGTGCGGATACTTCGCTGGGCGTGCTGGATTCTGGAAAGTTGCTCGGGGCCATGGATAGAGCCTATGCCGTGCGTGCGGTGCCTGCCACCAGCGGGGACGCCGTCTCCGTATGTAAACGCTGTGTTACGCGAAGCCGCCAGCACCACATTGGCACTGAACTCTTAGTAGAGTGAAGGCTGAGCTGTCCTGGCTCCAATCACTGGAACCAGAGGCATGGACAATGAATTGGAAATGAGGCCCCATGGACCGCCAGCAAGAGTTCGTTCTGCGGACGATCGAAGAGCGTGACGTGCGCTTCGTACGCTTGTGGTTCACCGACGTCGTGGGTTCCCTTAAATCGGTAGCCTTGGCGCCGGCGGAAGTTGAGGGCGCTTTCGAAGAGGGCCTTGGTTTTGATGGGTCGGCCATCGAAGGGCTCGCCAGGGTCTTCGAATCGGACATGCTTGCCCAGCCCGACCCGTCCACATTCCAGATACTTCCTTGGCGGGGCGAAACCGAACAGACCTCACGGATGTTCTGCGACATCCTGACGCCCGACGGCGAGCCGTCGGCCGCTGATCCCCGCAACGTGCTCAAGAGGGCGCTCGCCAAAGCAGCTGATATGGGATTCACCTGCTACACGCATCCCGAGATCGAGTTCTACCTGTTGAAGTCCCAGGACCTGGGTCCGAACGGTGCGCCGGTGCCCGTGGACGAGGGCGGCTACTTTGACCACGTGCCAGGTGGGGTGGCCCAAGACTTCCGCCGTACTGCCGTGACCATGCTGGAATCGGTGGGTATTTCCGTGGAGTTCAGCCATCACGAAGGCGGGCCCGGCCAAAACGAAATCGACCTCCGCTATGCCGATGCCCTCCAGACCGCGGACAACATCATGACGTTCCGCACTGTTATCAAGGAAGTTGCCTTGCAGCAAGGCACCTACGCCACGTTCATGCCCAAGCCGTTCACGGACCACCCAGGTTCAGGCATGCACACGCACTTCTCGTTGTTCGAGGGGGACACCAACGCGTTCTTCGAAGCCGGTGCCGAGTTCCAGCTCTCCAAGACCGC
Source organism: Arthrobacter sp. efr-133-TYG-104 (assembly GCF_030208915.1). Classification (NCBI taxonomy): domain Bacteria; kingdom Bacillati; phylum Actinomycetota; class Actinomycetes; order Micrococcales; family Micrococcaceae; genus Arthrobacter; species Arthrobacter sp. efr-133-TYG-104. The sequence goes on along the minus strand of NZ_JARVTA010000013.1, from coordinate 109,780 downwards.
CCGCCAGTTCATTGCCGGAATCCTCAAGCACGCCCCGGAATTCACGGCCGTCACCAACCAGTTCGTGAACTCGTATAAGCGGCTCTGGGGTGGCGGCGAAGCACCAAGCTACCTGAGCTGGGGACACAACAACCGCTCCGCTCTGGTGCGGGTTCCGCTGTACAAGCCGGGGAAGGGCCAGTCCGCGCGCATCGAATACCGGGGCATCGACTCCGCCACCAATCCATACTTGGCGTACGCCGTGCTTTTGGGTGCCGGATTGAAAGGCATCGAGGAAGGCTACGACCTCCCGGCTGCAGCGGAAGATGATGTGTGGTCGCTGACCACGGCCGAACGCAAGGCGATGGGACACGCTCCCTTGCCGGCAAGCCTCCATGACGCCATCCGGGCCATGGAGGAATCGGAACTGGTGGCCGAAATCCTCGGCGAGCAGGTCTTTGAGCACTTCCTGCGCAACAAGCGTGCGGAGTGGCAGGATTACCGCTTGCAGGTCACCCCGTACGAGTTGCAGCGCAACCTCGGCATCCTCTAGGCAGGGCCAGTGAGCCTTGCACGTCGGCTCATTTCGGCCGGATTCAGCGATCTTGACAAGGGCGAACGGTTCCTTGCTGCCCCCGAACTGGAGGGGATTGACCAAGATGCACTCTTTGCCGGGCTCTCCGTAGCTGCCAGCCCGGATACGGCCCTGCAGTCGTTGGTCAGGCTGATCGAGAAAAGCCCCGGCCTGAAGAAGCTGGCGGCAGCCGATCTGGACACCAGTGAGCCGCTGTACCGTCTTTTGGGTGCGTCCGAAGCTTTGGGGGAGTTCCTCATACGGCACCCCGAGCATCTGGACGTTTTCAATGTCCGGGTGAGCCCTGAACCGATGAGCGCCAAAGGTGCTGAGCTCCGTGCAACGGCCCTCCGTTCGGTCAAAGCGGAGCCCGGTTCGCAGCGGCCCGTCGCCGGCATAACAGGCCAGCCTGCTTATGCCGCATTGCGCACTGCCTACAGGCGGGGGCTGACGGAACTTGCCATCAAGGACCTGTGCGCGGCTTCTCCCCAGGACTTCATGCCAGCCGTTGGCGCGGAACTGGCGGACCTCGCAGGAGCTGCGATCGAGGCGGCCCTCGCCGTATCCCGTGCCGAGGCGGCAGAACAGTACGACGTCGGTGAGATCGCCGACGTCGGACTCGCTGTGATCGGCATGGGCAAGTGCGGCGCCCGCGAGCTGAACTACATTTCCGACGTCGACGTCATTTACGTTATCGAATCCGGAACATTGGATGACGCCCGCGCTGCCACGATCGGTACCGCCTTGGCCTCGGGGTTATCCCGCGCGATTTCTTCACCGGCGCCAGAACCGGGGCTGTGGGAAGTCGACGCGAACCTCCGTCCCGAAGGTAAGTCGGGGCCCTTGGTTCGCACACTGCCCTCGCATCTGAGCTATTACGCCCGGTGGGCCCAAAGCTGGGAGTTCCAGGCTTTACTCAAGGCCCGCACCATTGCCGGTGACCGGGAGCTCGGAAGCCGCTACGAGGAAGCGGTGGCTCCGCTTGTCTGGGCATCGGCGGGTCGGGAAGGGTTCGTTGAGTCCGTTCAAGCCATGCGGCGACGGGTCACGGACCACATTCCGCCGGCCGAGGAGCAGCGCCAGATCAAGCTGGGCCGCGGCGGCCTGCGCGACGTCGAATTCACAGTCCAACTACTGCAGTTGGTGCACGGCAAATCAGACGAGTCGCTCCGGTGCCGGGACACCACCTCCGCCATTGCTGCGTTGTCCGCCGGTGGTTACATCGGACGGGCGGACGCCGCAGCTTTCGACGACGCATACCGTTACCTGAGATTACTGGAGCACCGCATCCAGCTGTTCCAGCTCAGGCGGACACACCTGATGCCTGTGGCCGAAGATGCCCAGCGGTTCCTTGCCAAGGCTGTGCTGGGCCCGTTCTCGCTGGAGCGTCCACACCCCGATCAGTTGATGGGAACCTGGCAAAAGACCAAGAGGTCCGTGCGTGAACTCCACGACCGGATTTTCTATCGTCCTTTGCTCAACACAGCCGCCAAGCTCAGCAGTGAAGATGCCAAGCTCACCCCCGAGGCTGCGCAAGGCCGCTTGGCTGCCCTTGGTTACCTCGATCCGCAGGGGGCGCTCCGGCACATTGAGGCTTTGACGGCGGGCGTCAGCAGACGGGCTGCCTTGCAGCGCCAGCTCCTGCCCATACTGCTCGGCTGGCTGGCCGAAGGAGTGGATCCCGACGCCGGGCTCCTCGCTTTCCGCCGCGTCAGCGAGGCGTTGGGAACCACCCACTGGTACCTTGGCATGCTCCGTGATTCCCAGGCTGCAGCCGAACGCCTGTGCCAGGTACTGGCCAATTCCCGGCTCATATCGGACCTGTTGGAGGTATCTCCGGAATCGGTTGCCTGGCTCGGTAACGACAAGGAACTTGTACCGGTTCCCTTCGAGGCGCAGTGGCACGAGATCAAGTCCAAACTCTCCAGGCATCCGGATCCGGAAAGTGCCATGCGGTTGGTCCGACTCATCCGAAGGCGGGAAATCCTCAGGACCGCCATCGCGGACAGTGCAGGTTTGCTCGATCAAGACGCAGTGGGCCATGCCTTGGCTGAAACCGACCGTGCTGCAGTCCTCGGCGCCTTGCACGTTGCGGAGTCGGCAGTGGCGGGTTCGGGGCCGTTGAAGACGGATGTTCTCGTCGTCGCCATGGGACGCCAGGGCGGGCGGGAAATCGGCTACGGATCTGATGCAGACGTTATCTACGTCCACCGTGCACGGCCGGGGTTCACCGACGCGGAAGCGCAGGAGCAGGCCTCTGCGGTGGTTGGCCGGATTTCCAGTTTCCTCACCCAGCCGCTGAAGCCTGCAATCCTGGCCGAGCGGGTTCTGGTCCTCGACGCAGACCTCCGGCCGGAGGGCAAGAACGGGGCCATGGTCCGCTCCTTGGACTCCTATGCGGAGTACTATCGCCGGTGGTCACTGACCTGGGAGGCGCAGGCACTGCTGCGAGCCCGTCCGATGGCTGGTTCCGACGAATTTGCTGCGGACTTTGTGAAGTTGATAGATCCCATCCGGTACCCGGCAGAGTTGGCCGAAACTGACGTGCGGGAAATTCGCAGGATCAAGGCCCGCGTGGAGTCGGAGCGCCTCCCAAGGGGTGCAGATCCGGCCAGGCACGTGAAGCTTGGCCGTGGAGGGCTCAGTGACGTGGAGTGGCTGGTGCAGCTGTTGCAGCTTCAGCACGCGGGGAGGCATCCTGACCTGCGGACCACTTCCACCATGGAAGCGCTCGCCGCAGCGGTCAAGCTTGGTTTGGTGGGCGACGACGACGCGGCGCTCCTGGAGGAGGCCTGGCAGTTGGCCAGCCGGATCCGTTCGGCAAATGTGATCGACACCGGGCGGGCCTCGGACCTGCTGCCTTCCTCCCGAAGGGACCTGGAAGCCGCAGCCAGGTGGTGCGGCTACGCTCCCGGGAATGCGGGTCAGTTCGAGGAGGACTACTTGCGGGTGAGCCGCCGCGCACGCAGTGTCTTCGAGAGACTGTTCTACGGGTACTAAACGCTGTAGCCGTTGACCACACAGGAAGACCATCATGACTGACCATGGACCGGAACGCCAACAAGACCCGCTGTGCATTGCTGACGCTGGTCCGCCATGGGGTGATGTGTGGTTGATCCCGCTAAAACTGCTCGACGACGACTCCCGGGCGATTCACCTGGGTGCGGTGGCCGAGATGGGTGTGGGGCTTCACCAACGAGCTTTTGTTGGTGACCCGTTGCGGATGATGCTCGTGGGCCTGCATGAGGCGTCACGGCTGCCTTATGTCATTGAGGCTGAGGGCAAAACTGTTGGCGTCCTGACGCTACAGTTTGGTGCAGCGCGGATGGCGGGTTGGGCCGATGACGATTCGGCCTGGTTGCTGCGGGGTTTCCTCATTGACTATGCGAGTCAGGGAAAGCGTTTGGGCTCCCGGGCAGCCGTCGCTGCGGTTGCCGAAGCGCGCAAGGTGACGGACAGGTTGCAAGGCGGGCAGGCCGGCGTCGTGCTCTCTGTCAACGAAGCCAATCCGGCGGCGTTGTCTGCCTACCGCAACGCCGGTTTCATTGACCGGGGCCAATACCTTGGCGGTAATGCTGGACCGCAACGGACGATGTACGCTCCCTTCCGCGCGTCGGGCGTCAACGCAGGTTGACGTCACTTTCAACTAGCTCTGCCTCGGCGTCAGCAAACAGGCCGTGCACAAGAAGTACGGGAAGCAGTAGCCTTCCTGCCGGGTGCCCTGCACCGGAAGGGGCTTTGACCCTCTTGTTGGTCGGGGTCAGGGTCCTCTAAGCTGACCTCGTGACGGTCATGCGCGACTCGGACGGTGCGGCATTCTCGAATGCCTGCTGCTTCCGGTGCGAGCAGGCGGGGCCGCATTGGGCATCCCGGCACGGACAACCCGGATCCTTCGCCTGCCGGCGATGCTTTGCTACTTTTGCCGACCACGATTCCGCTGCAGGGCCGGATAACGACGGCGGCCTGGTGGGCTATCCATCCACACGCCGGTTCGCCGCATACACGTAGTGCCCGGAGTGGGACGAGGAAAATACGAGTACACACTACTGGTGTCCCGGAAAGTCGGCGCGGGCACCATGGAGGTATGACAGCCTATGTGATTGAATCCGCCGCATTGATCCACCGCTGTCAGTGCTGCGGTGAAGAAACCGAAGCCCTGTTTTGCAAGGATTGTGCTGCCGACGACGCGGTGGATCAGGCGAACGCAAAAAGGCCAGTCACGATTCGTTGAACCGTGCCTGGCCTTTTCGACATACGTGGCTGCTAGACGCCGTAGTAGAGCTCGAACTCGACGCTGCTTATTGGCAGCGGTTGAGTGGCGTCGTGACCCGCTAGATTCTGGGGTGTCGCATGTTGCTGAGAGTTGGCCACATCCGGTCCTTTTTGGACCTTTTGCGGACATTCTGCGGACTGAGAAGGTGTTCGGATCAATGAAAGTCGCGGCCACTGTGTCGGTGCTGGTCACACTGAGCCTGGACATTCGGCTGATCTGTTCTGGGCGGCGGAACCGGCTTCCGTACGTCTCCTTCAGGGTCTCACCTGAATCCGGGTCTTTACGGATTATTGGGACGCCGACCGATGCCGGCCTCGTTGTCCCAGATAAGGGTCTTGGGCACCCCCAGACCGTTCAGCAGCCTGAACATGCCGTCGGTCAGATGTCTGGGCGGACCGCGTGGCGGATCTGCGCCGACAACGGCTGGTGGTCGGTCTTTGGGGGCCAGCCTATGCGACGGACATTCGTGTGCCCCGAATGCAAGCAGGTCGTTCAGAGCCGGTGTGTGTCCGCGCTACCTCCAGAGAAGTGGACGCTTATCGCAGAAGCAAGCGTTGCCTCCGTTGGGGCCCGCGATGTGCTGCACCGGACGTCGCCCACTCAACCACGCGACTCTTCAGAAAAGCCACGGCCGTCACGGCTGCCCCGTCCAGGTCCAAGAGAGCGATTGGAGGTTCATCGGCCCACGCAAACCATACTGGATGACCGCATCGGGTAGCGAGGAACTGCCTTATCGCTTGGCCGCCAAGAAGGCCCATGCCGAACGAATGGAACAGCTCCGAGCAAACCCCCGGTACAGCGTCAGCCCTAACGGATTCCGCTTTGAGTGCACGGACTGCGGAGGAGAGTTCGAGGACGACAACGAGGGCATCCATGCTGCCAGGGGTTGCGTCACCCCTGGCAGCCGCCGCTTCGGCTGGCGGTAACGATGAGAGCCGCATCCCTGTCAATGTCAGCCAGCCCACGTAGAGTCTTCCCATGATCAACGAAAATGCACCCTTGCCCGATGACGTTTTCGCGAATCTTCCCGGGGCTGCTGCTGTAATGAGCCATGCGGTGTCAGTGGATAGTGAGCGGTGGCAGTGCGCCCTTGCTGCTCGTCACTTACAGCCAGCGGAGGGGAAACTCGGCAGCGGGGAGCGGCATATTTCGGTGACCCGCAAGGAAGTGTTCGACCTTGGAGATCAGGAACGGACAGCCGAGAACGCCTTCCAATTGCTGTATTATTCTCTGGCTTGGGGTTTGGGCACCCGTGCGCCACGGCTCCACCAGCGGCTGGACAGCTTGGTTGCCCAGGAAGAAAAGGGGGGCCAGCTTCTCCTGGAAGCATGGACCTTGGTTAGGGATGGAGCGCCCACCCGCGAGGCATATGGCACGCTCACCAGCAATCGAGGGGCTGGACGAATCCCTTGGTTGGGGCCGGCGTTCTCAACTAAATTTCTGTATTTCGCACAAGGCAGTGCTGCGCGACCACGACACGTAATCCTGGATCAGGTAGTTGCGAAGAATCTGCGCCCGGACGCATGGCCACAAGCGCCAACGGCAGGTTGGTGGCCAGAGACATACGAACGGTACAGCCGGCTGCTTGACCGTTGGGCGGACGAAGCAACCGAACGGCTCGAGACGGCACGACGAGTCCGACCGGACGAGATAGAGCTAACTCTCTTCAGGCGTCACCGCCGGTGAATCAGATCCGATGGCAGCGAAGGTAGGCCCTGAGACGATGCTGGCCGAATGGCTCTTCGTCGAGACTGTTGCTGATGTGCGACGACGAAGCCAGGATCCGGGCACGCGGAGCCGTTACGAGATGCTCGGGATCGCGCCGCTTCTGCGCAAGCTCCTCATCGACGCCCGTCCCCTCCTCAACACTGTTCGAGCCGCTCGCCCAGATGTTCCGACAGATTTCCGCATCAGGCAGTGGAGCGCTCCTTACGACGGTCGCGACGACGCGGATCTGTCCTATCTCTTCCGGCTTGGCGGACCGGAGCTTGTCGGCGGGCCCGAGCACCCGGCGCTGCCCAAGCTGAGGCAGTTCATCGGTGCGAGGGTGGGCCAGGTTCAAGGGCGGCCACTGACCGTCCTCGAGGTGGTGAAGTACTACGCAAACGTGGAGGGAGGCGTTCACTTCGGGGCGCCCAAGGAGAAGGTCGACTACGTTCTGACCGGGATGGCTCCCGCGCTCCTCGGGCATTCGACTGGGCAGATCGAGGTCCTCGCCCACCTCGGCACGATCGTGGTGGACGCGCTGACACCGCTGTGTAAATCGATCCTCGCCTCACCCCTGATTGACACGCGTATGCACCGGCGCAACGATCGGGGCTTCTACGAGGGCCACTGGACCGCAGATCACTTCGAGAAGATTTCACGGCGCTAAATGCCGTTGTGCCTCAGGACCTATCCAGGATGAGCGGTGGCCCTTATGTCGTCGATCGGCTATCGTGCGCCCGCGCCGAGGATGCGAGCCACGATTCGGCTCGGCGCTTCCGATGCATTGATGCGCTCTTCTTCCACGAAGGACAACGGCTGCCAACCGTGGTACCAGGCCTGCATCTCGTCCGCGGTGAAATCAGTCGCTTGTGGTCGCATATCGTGCCTTCGGACCGTTTCGTCGAATGTAAGGTCGAAGGCATAGAACCTCGCGTCATTGCTTTGCGCGGCGATGCCTTCGAGCATCGCTGAATACCGCTGAGCATTGAATATGCCTTCGAGGATGACGTGATGCCCGGCGCGAAGGCAGTGAGCTGCCGCGGCTTCGAGAAGGTCTGCGTGGGCGAGGCTCTCCTGTTCGCGCTCCGGGTACACGATTCGCCGGAAATGATCTTGGCTGAGGATTGTGGTCGGCCAGCCCAGCGCTTGTTGCAGCGCTGCGGCAATGGTGCTCTTACCTGAACCGGAGTTACCACGCACGACGATGAGCATGGTTCGAACGTAACAGAGGGGCCCTGAAAGGGGATCGGCTAATGGAATGGTCTGTGAGAAGATTTCGGCATGCTCGTTGGAGTCAGCTGAGGGGTGGCCGGCGGTCATTGAGAGCAGTCAGCAGGTCGTTCAGCTTGACGATGGCTTCGTCGAACCACTCATCGTCGTTCCAGAAGCGCACGCCGGTGGTCTGTCTATTCGTTGTCTCTGCGCGCATCAAGCGTTGAGAGTCGCTTGGGTGTGTAGCTGGGCGGGCATGAAGGACGTCGTTTCTAATTGCTGCGGCCGCGTAGAGCGCGCGGTACACAGCAACCAGGTACTCCTTCGTTGGTCCGCCTGTCATATCGGTGGTCGCCGCCTTGATCTTGGTCGCAATCCCTGACGTCATCTCCGGCTCTAGTTGATCGAGCGAGAGAGAGTGTCAGGCAGATCGGCCACGAGTCGATGGAGATCACCGACGATCGTCCACTCCACCGAGGAAATCGTGTACGCGATCTCACCTATACGGGCGAGATAGCTCGGCTCGGGGAGGGCGACCCGCGAATGTTCCATGACGGCAGCTTAGTCGGAGCCGCTGCGTTGGAACTTGCGATGGCCTGAGCCTCGAGTGGGAGCCCGGAGAAGAGTGTCCGGTGAGGGATCCGCTACCGGGCACCATTGGGTATCGGGTGGCGGCTGGCCCCGACCGTTCATCTAGACCAAGGTCTTTGTCAGGCCACCCGTCAATAGATCCAATCGTGCAATGATCGTTTGGTGAAATTGCTGACCAATTCGGGGCCCTTGGGGGAACTCCTCAACAGGCCGAAACCGGTTCATCTTTATCACTACACAGGTCCAGCTGGAGTCATCGGGATCCTGAGTTCCCGCACGCTATGGGCCGGAAGACCCGCAGACATGAATGATGCGACGGAGCAGATACTGGCGCGTGAGTACGCTCTGGAGATACTTTCCAGCCTTGAGTTTCCAAATCGATCTTTTGGAGAGGGCATGGTTCAGTACGCTCTTGAGCACCTTTCGCACCCCTGGCGACTCCGGTTCGAGGGTTCGCGCGCCTACACTGTCTCCCTCACGTCAGAAAGGGATTCGTTAGAGCAGTGGAGGGCATACTGTCCTCGAAGCGGCGGGGTGGCGTTGGGATTTTCAACAGACCATCTCGTGAATGTCGCCGCCGACCAAGGATTCATTTTGGTCCCGTGCGTCTATGACAGGCCGACGCACCGAGAAATAACCGGACAGATCGTCAAGTATCACTTGGGTTCATGGAACAAACGACGTCCGTTGGAGGCCCCACGACAAGGAATAAGCAGCCATCTTGTCCGCGACTTCATCGCAGACCTCGAACGGTTCGCGCCGCTCCTGAAACATCCGTCCTTCGCCGCCGAACGGGAGTGGCGTCTGATCTCCCCGTTGGTTGGAGAAGGCATCAATTCTGAATTTATTCATGTGCCAAGCGCCTCCGGGATAAAGCAATTTCAGTCATTCTCGCTTCTGACAGCTCAGCATCCGTCAATCCCGGTCAAGGGTTATGACCGCCAAGGCTTTCGCCCGGTCATTGGACCCAATCTCGACCCCGGGGGGATGGAAGAAGCAATAAGAACCTTGGTTCCTCGCGAGTTCGGATGGCTTTACGGAATCGACCGCACCGAATCGCCATACAGATAGGGATCCTCTAACGGGCCGTCCTCCGGCCCGAAGCCCCCGTTCAGGCGCCAACGGCCCTCCATCCGCAAGCAAGTTCCTCAGATTGCAGCATCCGTCGCCACAGGTCATTACCACCGACGGCTTTGGCCGGCGGATGGGAGTGGTTTTTTCGGTTCGCACTTCGGAAGAGGTCACTCACCTGGCTTCGGGGGTAGGGAGAGATTCTGCGGTGATTAGGGGAACTCCAAACTACTGCCCGCCCTGCTAGGCAGTGCGGATTCTTCTTATACCCGACACCTGTAAAACGGCCAGACGATCACAGGCGGAAAGCCCCAGACCTATGGAATACCTACGACAGCACTCTGGTCCTTGACAGTTTTGGTGTCAATAGGCTCAGTAAACCGAAATCAACGGGGTCCATGCGCGCTGCCGGACGCGACGCCGGGCGCGCGGGTCTGACAACCGACACCATGTCCCAGCGAAACCATGTAAGTGGCGAACCCCTCGCTCCTCTTCATGAAAGCGTGACGACTCTCCTTGGCTGACGATCCCCAAAATGGGCGTAACGTACGCCGGCATGGGGTTTCGGAAGCGACGCCTTGGTGAAGGGTCGAGCGTGATGCACTCCGAGGGACCGGTCATTACGACGCGAGCCTTCGCGCACCGGGCGGGGGCGCGCCGGATACAGCGATTCAACCAGAAGGTTTCGAGACATAGTTGCGAGAGAATCGCCTATGGCGAAGAAACTCGGACAATGTATGTGAGTTTCAGAAGTCGGCTGCACGGATATCAGAAGTCGTCTGCACCCGGCCGTTCAATTGAAGCTCTGGCATACACCGAGGCCGCCGCGAGCAGTGCCGGGTACTAGGAGCGAACCATCTACGACCTTCGTACTTCCAGCCGAAATTCGTTCCCAGCCGGACACCATAGAGGCCGAAGTTGGCATGCGAGGGCAGCTCAGCGGATATCTGCCCTTGTTCACCGCCAGCAGCATAGAACCTCATTCGCGGCTCATATGCGTACGGCTCTGTGTCAGCTGAGCATTCCGGGAAGGCTCTATGGGCCTTCAATGGGTCATCCTGATTCTCGAGCAGAGGGGTTTGTCTGGATTTTACTTCTTGGGGTCGATCGACGAGCCAGTTGCGATATCCACCGCGTGATGAATAGGCGATCTGTCCCCTTTCGGGCGGCCTCCGCGGCTCGGGGCGATATGAGCTTTCTTGGGCGTTACTCCCTCGTTTTGGGCCTCGGCGTCCCTGATTTGGGACTAGTTGTCTACGTCCTCTGCTGGCTCCATGTTTTCAGCCAAGCGCTCCACGACGGTTCCGAGAAGCGCCACGATTGTAGCTTTCACCTCAGGGTTCAGTCCGTCGTTGTAGTCGACAACGAAGTCGTAAGTTGAGTAGTAGTCGGAGAGGGTGAGCATAATGTCCCTGGCTGAATCGAGGTTGGTGAAGTCCACTGCCTCGGGGGTGGCGAAGGTGACATTTTTGGGCGCGATGATGTAGCAATCGGTGAGGTCGCTGATTTTCCCGACAAGTGGCGCTCTGCCTTGAGTGATCACGGCCTCAATGTCGTCAGGTTCGAAGAATCCGTAGTTGTCCTGCTCGATAACCAGGTAGCCGGGCAGGATGACTTGCTCGTCCATTTTGTATTGCTGGCACGGCAGGACGTAGCTTCCCCAGCCCACGTCGTAGGTGTCAGCCGTGGGGAAGTAGCGCATGGCTGCAGGCATGACCTGTTCCGGGCGGTGCCCGATGGGCTCATCCTCCGGAGCGCGTCGGATGGGCTCGACGGCGATCGGCCTGGGTTGCTGGGGGAGGGGTGTGGGGGCTTCCCCCCGCACTCTTGCTGAGTGGACCGTTCGGCGTCCGGCGAGGATCTTGGAAGCCATGATGGCCGTCTGTGGCATCGTTTTCGTGTCTTGTGGAGCGAACTGAACCGCTTTGCGGCCACGGGCGGTCACTTGCAGGAATGTCCGGCCGGTTTGCAGGTGGAGGCGTGGGCTGGCTGCGTAGAGCGGGGCTGATTCCTGGGTGGCTCCGCCGATGTGCAGGGCTGTTACTTCGTCGATGGGGATCATGAAATCCATGTGGTGGGGCTTGTATTTGAGTCCGGCTTCGAATGGCCTGAAGCCGAAGTGGAACCCGTAGGCGTTGTCGTAGATGACGAAGCAGGCTTTGTGCGGTCTGCCGCCTCCGACGCTGACGAGGCCGCGTTCCATCCCCATGATGTCGAACCTGCTGGTTCTCGAATAGACGCCAAGCAAGTCGAGGGTTTCCCTGAATTTGCTGGGAGGTTCGAGGATGGTCTGTTGGTCCATATGCCGAGGGTATAGCACGTAGCTAGTTGGGACATCCATTCTTACGGGCAACGCATCGGGGCCGAGCACGGTCGCCTTGGCAGCATCCAGCAAAGGTGTCACGCCTCGCATGTTCCCCAGCGCGGGACATTCCGTTCGTTCCTGGTCGACCACATTCTCAAAACGAAGGATTTCGAGAACGGCTCGAATCGCGAACCAGTGTCCTGTGAATGTAGCGCTATGTGACGTCGCTCTGTCAGGTGGGAAACCCGAGGGAGCTGGTTGAGGCAAAGGCCGATCTGAGCGAGGAGCGGAAGCGCCGTTATTTCCACCCGGCGTAAACGATCGGCAGTGCCATGATCTGGCCCGTCAGGAAAATACACGGGCCTACCCTCAACACATGGCTCACATCATGGCCGTCACCGTAGGCGACAAAGCCACTTGGGACTTCGTCACAGCGGATCCTGATGCTACTGGGGTTTGGCATTTGACCCGCGATTCAGAGTGTGTGGCATTGCTGCGCCCGGACGGGATAGCCCGCCTTCCACAAGGACCCATCAATCTGCTTGAGCGCTACAAAGCGCACTCTCGTAGAATGACTCCCTTGATTGGAGAGGTTTTCGGGCCCGTCCTTCCGTAGCTGACGGGCATTGAACAGCCGCCCGATGGGCCGGGACCGCACGCGGTCGCATGTGCACAAAAGCGCCGGCCACCCGCAACCTGCCGGGCCATGCCTGTCCGGACAGCCGCTCTGGACCTCATCCAGCCCCTGGGGTCCACTCACCGAAACACCCGCGTCAAAAGTCAAGCCGCACTGCCGGGCGGCCCTCGTCCTATTGCACCGGGGACAGGGCCAGCTGCGGCTTCTCCTGCTCATTCGGACACGCCCAGCCTGCCGAGCACGTCGTTGAGCTCGTCAACGGTGACGATGTGCTGGGCTGCAAGGGGAGACTCTTCCACCGTGATCTGTTGCCGATTTCGGAACCTCTGCGGTGCCGTGTGTTCTAGGAACCAGGCCGCGGCTCTCCAGTCTCCGGCCGCCGCTGCCTGCTGGATCGCATGCACGGACCGGATCTCACCGGCCGCACGCGACCGTTCCATCACGATGGCGAAGACAACGAACGGCCATTCGCTGGCTTTGAACTTTGCCGGTCGGTTCTGCCACAAATGCGCTGCGGACAGCGGGTCGGTGGGGTCATCCGCGCCTCGAAGAAGGAGGTCTGTTACGTCCACGCCGGGCAGGGAGCCCACCCGGTCGATTTCGGTCTCCCCGCGGAGTCGCCAGGTGTGGAAAGTGCTCTCAGAGATCCCTGAGTACCTGCATGCCGAGATGATAAAGTTGCCTCCCGCGAGTAGGTCGCTTAGCTTCCCGATCCGCTCCAGCGTCAGGGATGAACGGCGGCCGGGATTTCCCGCGCGCGTAGAGGGCTTCGGAAATTCCTGAAATACACTCATTGGGGGCCTCCTGTGCGCCCGTCAGCCGTCCGGGGTTGAGCCCAACGGATCATGCCAGCGATTCGGCGGGTGACGCCGTCATGCCTTGTTGCTTCTGCGTGTGATGTGGTGGAAGGGTGGATTGCCTTGATGCGACCGACGCTCAGAAGACGTTTAACGATGTTCTTGCCCAGCTGTGTTGTACTCATGAATCAATGGTGCGCCTCTGCATGTGGTTTCGTTCGGTATGGCGCGCGAGGGTCAAAGGGGGCTCATGGCATTTGAGGATGTAGGCGGGGCGGGCGCGTCGGTTCCCGGGTAAGGGTCGAGCCGGTCGGCGCAGAGGTTCAAACGATGCTTCAGAATCCACGGGCATTTCGGCCTTCCAGTGTGACTTTCAGCGATAGATGGCGGCGTTTTCACAGCGCTACTTGGCTCGGTTTGGGCGTAGCTTGAACAACCAATTGAACCGATGTCGCAGTCCCCTGGACAGTCCGCTGGACACTCCGGCGGACCGTCCTCCGGACTGCACAGGCCAGGACAGGACAGGCCAGGACAGGCAACGACAGGCAGGGACAGGAAGGGTGAACCGTAGGCGCCGTCTTGTTGCGGCGAAGGTGTCGGTGGAGAACCCCCACGCGTAGTGGTCCCACCGACGGCGCCGATAGACCGCTGGATGAATGCGATGGTCCCACCGGGCGGAGCGCAAGACTTCGATCGCGTTCACGATGTGAGGGAGCGAATGGCTCCAGCCGTTCGAGCGTGCTGGTGCGGTGACGAACGTCGGTGATACGCGCATCAGTCATGACCCCTCAATTATCCTCGCGAAGGTAGGTGACTCCGAAGGCGCGGACCTGGCGGAACTCCTGGCGACTGCTGCCGAAGTCGAACCAGCCTCCGTCGGACTTCTGGAAGATGTCGAGGCCGCGGCCGAGGTTGATTCGCCAACCGGTATTGGTTCGGATCCAGCGGTCGTGGCCGCCGGGATCCTTCGCCACATTGACCTTGATGCCTTGCTGAGCGGCTCCCTGAACGATGTCGTTGAGCATGTGGAGTTGCTTCGTGTGATGCTCGGGGTCCTGGTCGAGCACTGTGAAGAGGTTGACGGTGACCTCGTCTGCCGGGTCCTTTGCCGTGGCGATGAGCGCGAGCAGCTCGACGAGGTTGCGGCCTTGGTGTCCCATACGGATGTACGGGTCATGCAGCTCGATCTCTGTTGCGTCTCGCAAGTACGGCATGAGCAGTGTCTCGTAGGAGACACCCCGCTGGTTGTCCAGGAAATCCCGTTGTCCTCGGAATAGTTCGGCCTGTACTGAGCCGGCCGCGGGTGCGGGAACCGGTGCCGGTGCGGAGGTATAAGTCTCGGCTGATGTCCCATCAGCTGGCCTGGTCGAGTGGCGTCGATGGTAGTGCGTCGGGTATTCGTCTTCCTCAAGCGTCGTTACCGTTGACCAGCCACCGCCGAGTGAGTCATAGCCGAAGCTCACTGCCATCATGGTGGCGTCGATCCGGACGATCTGGTCCTTGACGCGCTTGCGCCCTTCGATTGCGAAGCGCAGTACCTCTTCGACCTCTTCGGTGGTCGCCTGGTCATGCGGGTAGAGCAGCTTCATCAGCCCAGAGAAGGTCTTGTGGATGGCGTCGCGATCACGCGTCGAGATGTCGGATCCGAGTGTGAACTGCTTGAGGTAGCGGTCGGAGTAGTCGAGATTGCGCATCGACCTCAGGACCTCGGCGATGTAGTCAACGACGAACCCGTATCCGGTCGAGAACATCTCGCTCCGGATCGTGTCGACTTCCCATCCGGGGATGTAGAAGTGCAGCCGGTCGAGGTATGCAGGGTCATGATAGCTCTCGGGCAGCTCGTCAAACAGGTCGGAGTGCTTGAGCATGTACGGCACGGTGTGCGAGGTATTGCCGACGAAAACCATCGATGCCTCGGCGCCCAGCGTCTCCACACCGCGGGAGAACGACTTGTTCGCCATGTAGTTCTTCATGATGTCGACCAGCGCCTTCTCCGTACGCTTCTTCTTGCCCGCAAACTCATCGAAAGCGACAACGTCCCAGTACCCTACGAGGCCGAGGCGACCGTTTGCGTTGTTCACGAACAGCTTTGGCACGGTCACCTCTCCACCCGAGATGAGCATGCCGTGCGGTGAGAACTCCGAGTAGATGTGCGACTTGCCGGTTCCTTTGGGGCCCAGCTCTACGAGGTTGTAGTTGCGCTCCACGAACGGGATCAGGCGCACCAACTGCAGCAGTTTGCCGCGGCGACCGAACTTGTCGGGGGCAAATCCGATCGACTGGATCAGCAGGTCGATCCACTCGTCGGTGGTGAACTTTGCACGTGCATCGAGATACCCGTCGTAATCGAAGTTCGACATCTGAATCGGTTTGAGGGACCCAAGAATCCAGGGCGACACACGGTTGTCTTCGGTGTGGAAGTACTCGACGTCGCATAGGCACCACACGCCTCCAACAAGCAGCTTCTGGTGGGCGTTGACGGTAGCGGAATCCACGATCACGCTGCTGATCCCAAGGTTCGCGAACGAAGCGTGGTAGACGTCGTCCTTTTCGTTGAGAGAGACGCTGACCTTGTCGATGATCCGGTAACGCCCGCGCTCTTTAATCTTCGACTTCACCAGCTCCGACTCGTTACGGTGCACGTAATGCTGAGCGAGAATGTCACGTACCTTGTCGATGCCCGCCTGGATCGTGGCCTCGTCGTCGGACGCCGCGTACTGGCCGAGCAGATACTCCAGTACGTATGAGGGCACGATCGCATTGCCCTTGACCGCCTTGACTAGGTCTTTCCGGACCACGGCCCCTGCGAAGTGTTCGTTGATCTTGCGATCCAACTTGGTCGGCTCGCCACCCTCAGCGGGCTCCGTCTCGTCGGTTTCCTCGGCGGGCGCTACCTGGGTTAGGTCGATATTCTCGCTCAAGAGCGCTCCTTAGAAGTCGAAGTCCGTGGTGAAGGAGCGCTTGAGCGTGTAGGGCACGCTCTTGTACTTCTTCCACTCCCCGGTTTCACCAATAGGCTCGGAAAGCCGGAACTCAACACTGTGGTTGTTAGCCTCATCCGCGTCCTTGCTCAGCAGCAGACGGACAGTCTGGAACCGATCACGCCCCTCGGCGCTCTCGACATCGAAGAGCAACTCGGGCTCGTTGGAAATCAGCTGATCACCGAAGTAGAGAGCTGCACGCAGCTTCCTCGCGGTGCGCTGATCGGTGACAGCGTTCTGCTGGAAGAGCTTCACCACGATCTGACCCGTCGTGATCTTGTCGGACTCCGGGTGGATGTCGACGTTCACAGGCCCGACGGTGTCGGAGCGTCCCTTGTTGATCGAGATGACCGGCACCACGATCTCCTGCAACGACGCACCCCCGTGAACGAACTGGGACCCGGCGCCAGGCTTAACGATCCGGCAGATCGAATTCGGGATTTGAACTTCCAGATCACTCGCCAGCCCGAGCTGCTCGGGCAGGAACCGCCGGAACGCGTCGTCTTCCTTCAAACCTCGGCCAAGAACGTAGCGGCGATTCGCAACCACGACCTTGTCGCCCTGCGGCTTCACGGTCAGGTTGAACTGTGCGGCCAGCTTCGACTCCTGATACAGGAAGCCGTGATCGGCGGTGACGAAGATGTTCGTCGCGTTCGCGTTCGCAAGTTTCTTGACGATGTCGACGAGGTCATCGATCGCATCAGCAGCGGCCTTGAACGTCCGGTGCTCGGACACCGCCTTGTCGCCGGTTGCGTCGATGGTGTCGTGATAGACGTACAGCACCTGGTGCGCGGCGTAGAGATCGCGCCGTTCCGCGGGCTTCATCTTCAGGAGTTCGGTGGCCTGGATTGCCGTGCCACCCACGGAGCTAAGAATCTTTGAGCGGTTCGCCGTGCCGTTGGAGGGCTGACCGTCGACGAGCACTGGGTCGCCGTTTTCGGAGTGCGCGAGTTTTTTGTGCGGGAGCAGCGACGCCATTCCTAACTGGGTGTAGCTGGGTAAGACCCCGAGAATGGCTTCTATCTTGGCGTCAAATTTATTCTCTCTACGGATCTTGGAAGTCAGCTCGTCGGCAACCTCGTAGCGCAGCGCGTCCGAAATTACGACGACTGCCTTCTTTCGTCCACCTCGCACCTGCGGGGCGATGTAGTGATCGTAGAAAGAGCTCTGCGAAGTAACGGCGAACGTCTTCCACGTCTCGACTTGGTCCACCTGCTGTTGCCAGCTGATCCCGAGCTTGGAGAGGAAATCGGTGACGTACGCATTCTCCACCTGGTCGTTCAGCGCTTCCAACGGCTGCTTGAATTCGGCGGTTTGCGACGCGAGCGTGTACTGCCGGTAGAGCTGGTCGATGCGGAAGAGATCGTCGCGGTAACGGCTAAAGCCATCATCGAAGCTCGACAATTCTAACCGGGCAGAACGGATCGCCGGGATCAGCTCGGCCGCCGCGCTGAGCGCCACGTATAGCTTGGCGTAGTCGTCAAACCAGATGCTGTCACGGCGGCGGGTGCGGATGGTGTCGGCTATGTCGCGCAGCGGAATAGTCTGGGAGGCAATGCCAGCGATCAAACGCCTGATAATCGCCTTCTCACCCGCGTCGAAGATGTCTGTGGCCACGAGTTCAGCAAGCGATGCGTCGGTAGCCTGCTCGACGTAGTCCAAATCAGTTTCGGCCTGACGCGCGAGCTTCTTCAGCGCGACGAAGCTCTGGCGGTCGTTGCGGAAGCTACGGAAGTCGATCTCAATATTGCGCGCCACGTTCGATGCCGTGGCTCCAAACCCGCTCCGGGCTTGCTTGAACATCCACAACACGAACCCGGCCACGCTCGGCGTCTGGGAGTCATAGCCGTAGATTTTCGAGGCCCCGGACCAATGGAAGTCTGCAAGCCCGTGTTCGACGAGAGCCTCGTAACCGGCGCTGTTGCCCTCGGCGTGCTGCACCAGCAGCGTCCGAATCAGCTCCGAGAAGCTATGCTCCTTCTGCCCGAGCACGACCGCGCACATTTTCGCTTGGACCTTGGCGAGATCATCGTCGGCGCGCAACAAGGCCGTAAGCTTCGAAACCAACTTCGCGTCGCGAAAGAACGTCTCATGCCTAGCAATCAGTTCATCGGATCCGGGCGCGCTGAGGCGGAGGTCTGCCCGCATGAGAGCACCCCGATCTGCCGTGAAGACGCCGTAGGCGAGTTCGAGATCGAGCAGCCAGTTTCCCGCTCCCTCAGCAATACGACCGCTGCGATAGATCAGAAACTTCTTGGTGGGCTCTTCGCGCAGCACTCGGTGCTTAACCCGAAACTCATCGTTCTGGACAAGTAGCACCTCCACCCCGTTCGGCGCCTGAGCTTTGACGTCCGTAGCGTAACTGCTTTCAGGATCGTGCCAAACCACCAGGCGGTGCTGCTCGAAGCGCGCCGCAAGGTGGTCTGAGATCGAAGACCCCATGCTCACTCTGCCGCCTCCAGCCCGACAATCTTCTTCAGCGCCGGATAGAACTTGGGGTAGTTCGCCTTTACACCGTCGCTGAGGTCGATCGTGAGTTGCTGGGTTGCCAATGGGTAGAGCACGTCGTGTTCGTAGTCACGAAGCTCCGCGATCACCTTGCGTAGGCGGTCGGCTTCCTTCAGGTCCTTGGTGGAGCCAGCGGCTGCAGCCTGCTCGGCGTTGATGAGTGCGACCTCCAATTTGGCTCGGTACTCGCGCAGGTACTCATTGAGCACCGTCGGGACCGTAGATGGGTTGTAACGGTGCATATAAATCAGCGCGTTGAACGAGCCCCTTGGGCTGGAAAACATCCAGTAGATCGGGCGCTTCTTGTACCGCTGCACATGGTCGTCGTAAAACTTCGACTTGCCCGCCCTGGTGATGAAGTAGTCGCGCAGGTTCTTCACACCAAGCGCCTCCCCGACGAAGCGCAAATTCTCCTCGAAGCGCTCTTCCCCAAACGCTCTGCGCAGAAACTGGCGGAATCGCTCTACGATGTCATCCTCGAACCAGCCGTCGTCTACCAACGGGATTACGTTGTCGGTGTCAGGTGGGAAAGTCGGTTCCGGTACCCTCGCAAAGTACTCCTGAACAGTTGCGCATTGGTCGGCGAGGATAAGGCCCTTCTCGTCGGGGCTGTATCGACCGAACATGCAGCCAATCGCGTAAGAGACAAGGTCCTGGACCGCTGCTGTTGTAAACCGCTTCTTGTACTCCGCGCCCGACATCCCGGCACCAAACTTGAAGCTGGTGTTGCAGCTCAACGAGACACGAGACAAGTCCACGTTGGTTTCAACGTCGCCGGCCAAACCGTAGAGCTTGGCGACGTATTCGTTGTTTTGCTGTTCAAGGAAGCGAGCACGCTCAGCGACTTCGTCGCTCGATACATGATGGAGTCGCACCGCCTCTTCGACAGAGGTAGAACCCTGGCTCATTAGCGAGTTAGTCTCGAACCCCCAAGACATCTCAGACTGATTCCAGTCCTCGCGGGCAATAGTAATCAACTTACGAACGCCGCTCTCGAGTTCGCTGTCCGGTGGCGGCTGAATGATCGGGAGGTTGGCGATCGTGCCAACGTTAAAAGTAATCGTCGGCGCGATTGCGGCGAGAAGTTCGTGCGTGACCGAGGAGTTCAAGATCCCCAGCAGGGTGAAAGCCAGCCCGTCTGACCGCGGGTAAACCCCGTCACCGGTGCTTCCCGCTGCGATAAACCCCGGTGGGTACGAACGAAAGGCCGGAGCACCAGAGCTAACGTTAGACCAGGACACGGAGGGCCTGAAGTAGTAGTCGGCGTTCTGTGGCCGCGAACGCACGCGGCCACCGTTTTCTGCTCCGAAGGTGCGAACTACTCGTCCATCGTCTTCCCAGTTGACGAGATGTTCGTGATTTCCATACCACTTCCGGAACTCCCCGCCCTTGTTGTAAGGGAACCAACGGGCACGGGACGCCCTTGCCGTCTCACGGGAGTCGCATGCAAGCGAAGTGCGGTCACCGGAAACTTCCCACCACTGACGCACGAAGGAGTCGCTGTCGCCTGTGAGGAGACCCTGCCGCGGCTCGGCGAGTTCGTTGAGTGGAACTCCGTCCGTGAACGCTCGGCGCACGGCTTCGGAGAGCCAGTACACGACCGGCGAGCCGGGGATAGTTGAGTAATCGTCCTGCGAGACTGTAAAGGCGTTGTAACTCGAGTCCCTGAAGAGTGCTTCGATTTCGGCATTGCTACGCACGTCAACGTGACGTTCAAACAGCTTCCGGTAAGAGCCATGTCGACCGTTCGGTGCAGCCTTCTGGAAGACAAACCCCACGGATCCGAAGTCAGATCCCCATACCCCGCGGCCGAACTGGGCCATACACACTAGAAATTCCGCAGCAAACAA
Organism: Arthrobacter sp. efr-133-TYG-104; assembly: GCF_030208915.1. Lineage (NCBI taxonomy): Bacteria > Bacillati > Actinomycetota > Actinomycetes > Micrococcales > Micrococcaceae > Arthrobacter > Arthrobacter sp. efr-133-TYG-104. The sequence continues at coordinate 89,295 of NZ_JARVTA010000013.1, read as the reverse complement.
CTGCAGTCGCAGCTTCTCGTACGACTTCAGCACCATCCAAGAGGGAAGATCGATGATGGCCCAAAAGCCGTCCTGGCGCGTCAAGCCAGATGAGCGGAGCATAAAAGCGGTCATCAAGTCCGACTTGCCGTTTGCGAAGCGATCCGCGAGTTCAGCCGCAAGAGCGTCGGACATGTTTCCGCTGCCCATGTAGGGCGGGTTAGTGACCACCACGTCATAGCGCGGCAGGAGAAACTCGGCTTGTCGGACAACGCCCCGAGCGCGTTCCAGGATCTCGGATGCCAGCATGTCCCCATCAAAGTCGAGCGTCCCCAGGTGGCCTGTACTCCGTGCGGTCAGCTGCGGATCCGGCTGGATGAGGGCGCCGAGGATGTCTGCATGCCGAAATTGATTCCAGAAGTCTTCCTCGGCGTGCTTGTCACCACTCTTGGTCACGAGGAAGTCCAGCTCGTCGGGGCTGAACGAGATCCGTTCAATCACGCAGATGTTGGGTTCGACCTGCTTGTTGAAGAAGGTCCGCTGCTTGGCCCGCGCTTTCATCGTAAGCGCGAAAGCAGCTAATGCCCCTGCTCGAGGGTCGATCTCGGTGCCGTAGAGGTTGTGAGTGAGGATGAGACCCGGGATGTCCGAAGGCGCGAAGCCCTCCTCCTCGTAAATGGCGTAGAGCAGGTCGAAGGCGTGGGTGAGCATGTGGCCTGAGCCGCAGGCGGGGTCGATGACGGTCAGCTCTTCGGGGCCAGCGATCCTTAGGAACTTAGTTTCTTCATCCACCGGGGCGATGTAGTAGTCCATCTGATCTACAAGGCGTGATGTGGGCCGGTTAAGCATCCACAAGCGCCCTAGGGAGTTTTCGACGAGGTAGCGGACGATCCAGTGGGGTGTGAAGAGCTGGGTCGCTGCTGGGATCTCTTCGGCTCCGCGCTTGACCTTGCTGTCGAATATGTCTTGTTTTCTCTCCGAGATGTAGAACTGGTAGAGCCACCCGATTACTTCGACGTCGTCGCAAACCTCATCTGTGAGCACCTTCCGCGCCTCGGACAGGATTGCGCCGTCGGCGAGTAGCCCCATGGGTACAAGCAGCTCGGTGTAGTCGCCCTCAGGTTCGAACATGTACGGCATCGACTTATGCCAATAGCGGCAGTATTCGGTCAAAAGCAGTGCATAGGCTTCACCTTCGGCATCGGAGCTGCGGCGTGTGCCGTCAAGCAGCCCGATGATCGCTTCTTCCGTGTTCCTGTTGATTACAACGTCGGCATCGAGGTTGCCGCGCTTGGCATCCGCGAGGATCTCTGGCTGGCCGTGCGCCTGGCCCTGGGCGGGCGAAACGACACCGGCGTCGGTGTAGCTGCAGGCGTCCATGAAGCGCAGAGCGATAATCCGGTTAAACCACGTGTAGGCAACCTTGTCGATCACGTGGGGGCGGCCATGTGCAGTGATCTCGACTTCGAGCGTCTTCACCGCTTCGCCTCGCTCGGTGCGGGCAACGGATCCTGGGGCGAGCACGGCGGTGGCCTGCGCGTCGACGGCAGCGAGGAGGTCGCGGCGTGCTTGCGTGGCGAAGCGCTCCAGAGGTTTCGTGTTCATTTCGGTAGCGTCCTAGAGCGTGATGCGCTTGTTGTCATGGATGGTTGCGAGCAACATTGTGCGCAGCTGGTTGAGGTAGCCGTCGATGTCGGCCTCAGTTTCGAGCACCTGACCAGCGCCGGGCAACACAAGCTTAGAGATCGAGACGCTCTGCTTGATCGGCGCGGGCACCGACGTCGGCTCCGAAGAACTCGCGTCGGCCCCCGGGATCGGCGGCTCCAGCACGGGGGAAACTCGTGCCGCATCCAGCGCATCAAGAATCTGCGGGTAGATCGAGTCTGCGAACTGCGAGGCCAGACTATTGATCGCGGGGATCTGTGTTTCCTGCTCGACCCGGTCGAGGATGCCCTGGGCCCTGCGTGTCACCGCCTGCTGGGCGACGTCGGTCGCATTCCTGTATGCCGGGCTGGCGGGCACCTGATTCCAGCGAGCCTTGATGTCTGCCGTGGCGGCAGCGCGGTGCGCCTCGATCACATCGCTGAGCTGGTCCTTCAAGGCCTTGACCGCAGCCCCTAAATTGGTGGTCTTGCTGCCCCGGTAGATTTGTGGGTCGGCAAGGGCGGAAGCAACTGCGTCGGCGGAGTCGGCTGGAAGGTAGGCGATGTTGGGCTGATTCGCCATCATGAACGCCGCGGCGCTGTCGTAGATGGCGCATTGGGCACCGTGCAGGAATGCCTTGATCGGGTCGATTACATTGTCTTTTGCTTCCAGTAGCTCGTCGGCGCCCGCAAAGTCGGTGACGAACCACTCGGCCTTGTTGCTGGACAGTTCGTCGAGTAAGCGGATCGGCTCGTCGAGCTGGTCAATGAACGGATACCGGGAGCCGGCCCGCAGCCCCTTCAGTTCGGTGAGCTTCGCGTCGAGATGCTTCTTGCCAACGTGGGCAAGCTCCAGCGGATCCTTGGTGATCGCCCCGTCGTCGGTTAGCTCGATCACGAACTTCCGGAATGCACCCACTACCTTCGAATCGAATACCCGCTGGAGGGCGATGACCATGTTCGGGTAGCTCTGAGTGTTGCGTAGCGCTGGGGTTATTTCAGTGCGCGCGAGCACCTTGCCGTTGAGCTGGATTTCGATCTTTGATCCACCGGCGAGGTAGCCCACTATGGCCGCAATCGACCACTGGTCCCAGCCGTACGGCTTGGTCGTGTACTTCTCGAGAAGGTGCTTCATCGTCACCTGCACATGGCGCTTACCGCTCATCTCCAGGTGCGCGAGGACATCATCACCGGGCACAGCCAGGATACTGGCGGTCTCCTCGAACAGGGCTACCTCAGGAGGGTTCACGAACGTGGATAGCTGCTGCTCAGTGAAGCTCATGCCGCCCAGCAGGGTGAGATTCGTGTATGTCGCCGCGATGACCTTCTGGAAGCCGTCGTTTATGCGAGTCACGGCGTCAGACGAGGCGACATCAAGGATGCCTGCGTTGTGAATCAGGGTGGAGCGGCCGACAGCGGTGCGGAGGCGTTCGACAATCTCATTCTCCCGCTCGGCGTTCTGAGTGCCCTTGATTTGTAGGATCGTCTGCTCGATCGGTGTACGGCTGGCTCCTTGGGCGCGCTTGACGTGCTTAGCGGTCTTGAGCAGGAGCCGTAGGTCGGCGAGGATCCGGTCGGTCTCAGGCGGGAGCACAGCGCGAAGTTCATCGAGGCCGGCGCTGTGGGCTTTGATTTGCTCTAGGCTAAATTCGGTCTCGGGACTGGTGAAGTGCAGGGCGAGCTCGTGCTGTTTGCTCATCGCCTGCCCGTCGAGTTTGAACCCGATCGGGAAGTTCTGTCCGTTCTTGCTGTAGACGACCTTGGTCGCCTTGATGACCGAGCCGGTGAGCAGGTCGGAGAGCTTCTTGGAGACCTCGGAATTGTCGATGTCGACGTTCTTGATCTCCTGCTCAATTTTTTGCTCTTCGTTAGTGAGGTAGTCGTAGACGTCTCCATTGCGCTGGATGTAGGTTTGCGCTTCCAGCGCGGCAAGGGCTTCGTTGACGTCCTTGCCGAGCTGCGTGAGGTCGGTACCGAAACGGTCATAGACGAGCACGGTGAGGTTACGTGGCGTCGCCTTGAAGGTATCCACGTACTTGACCAGGAAGAGGGCCTTGAGGAGGCGAATCGCAAGCGGCGGCAGCGACGGACTGCGTTCCGCGTCGTTGATAGCACGCTGGTTCGCTGATTTCAGCGAGGCACGGATGCCTTCAAACATCTGGTCGAAGGAGGCGAGCTGGCCGAGAGGCTTGTCGGCCAATGCGCGGGCAACTTCCTGTACGACACCCAGCATGGAACGCTCCCCGACCGAGCTGTTCCGCCCCTCGAATATATAGTGGTCGCTGATGCCCTCGATGGCGGACTGGAAGAGCGGGAACTGATAGCTCACGAACGGGTATGTGCCGACGAAATGGGTTTCGTCGCGGTAATTCGGATAGTGGCGCCCCTCGACGAAGTCGAAGAGTGTCTTGAAGTTCGCGTGCTCAGTTGCGTAGATCCCCGCCAGATCGGTTGTAGCAACATCCGTCTTGTCGAGTAGGCGCTTACGGATGACCTCTTCAACGTCCTGGCTAGTGAGCTTAAGCCGGTTCATGAAACGGGCCTGAATCTTGGAAAAGTCGTTGGCCTGCGACTTCGTGCGGTCACCGCCGACCTTCTCCATGTCTTCCTGCGAGGTGACGAAGATCCACGCCCTCCCCTTACATTTGGTGGCCAGGGATTCGGCGATGGTTTGAAGATTCAGCATCAGCTGGGTGTTTGTGCCGATGAACTGGCCGACTTCGTCCACGAAAAAGTTTAGCCGGAACCCGTCGGGTTGCTGGTCCAGCCAGGCCGCGACCTCGTCGGCGAAGTCCTCGATCGAGACCGAATAGCTGGTGCTGTATTGACGGATAATGCCGGGACTCTCAGTGCCGTTGACCTCGGCGAAGGCTTGGTCGATGTGCCCGGCTTCGAGTGCGGCCTGTTCGCGTCCCTGAGTCCACGGGATACCGGCGATGCGCTCGAATGCGGCCTTGAAAGCGATGTACTGCCCGCGACTGTCGAGGTCGCGTTCAAAGCGGGCAATGTGGCCTTGGTTTCCGTAGTATCCGCGGGATTCGTCGAAGATCTTCACGAATACTTTGAGGAGGGCGTCATTCTGATCCTTCGAGATCAGCGTGGCCTTCTGGTCGATGTTGAATAGCAGGCTCTTCGCGGCGATGCGGTCTGCCTTTTCGATCAGCGCGGGCAGGAACGCGTCGTCAGCCTTTCCGCGGAAGTACGCGGAGACTTTGGCACGCGGGTAGTCGTGGCCATGGATGTCGCCGAGGAGGTGCGCGAGCATCTTCAGCAAGTGTGACTTGCCGGAGCCGAAGAAGCCCGAGATCCAGACGCCATTGGCGTTCCTGTAGTTCGTGTACGCTTCCAGCACATGTTCGAGACCCTTGGCTGCCTCGTTCGTGAGGACGTACTCCTCGACCTCGGTGGCGAGGTGGGAAGTGTCATCAGCTTTGATAACTCCCTCGATGGCCCGGCTGATCGGCTTGGCAAAGATTTCGTTGATAGTGGTCATCGCTTATGCTTCCTGTTCCAGAATGTCCTTGGCGCGGTAGTAGCTATCGCTTGCGCTGAGGTTAAGCGCCCGAAGCTGGTGACCACTGGCCTGGGTGAATTCGTATGTCCCCGGGAACCACGCCAGCATCGGCCGACCCGTCACGACACTTTGAAGGTTCTCCAGCACTGTGTGGGTGCGAATGAAGGGAAAGACCTCGCCTATGCCTGCGAGGAAGACCATGTCGCTCGGCTCGGCGTCCAGACGGGCGCGGATCGCGGGTGCGAGGTGATCGTGTGGGTCAAGCATGCCCTGCAACGTCTCCCGGAACTCGGCCTTGTCCATATCCGGTTCCAGTGCCAAGACGCGATCCCACACCCCACGTTCCCTGAGCAGCTGCACGGCAAGGTCGTAGAGGTTGATCTCCACGACGTTCAATCCGTCGTCGCTACGGAGTTTCGTGATTACGCGGTCGCGGAGGCCTTCGACGTCGCGCGCCCACACGGGCGGGTAGTGATAGATGAAGAACGGCACCTCCTTAGAGAGGCCCTCCATCTTCAAGAACCGCGCACTGCGTAGCACGTCGTAGACGTGCTTCTCATCGCTCGTGAGGCTTCGCTTGCTCGTGCTCATCGCATCGCCTTCAGGGGCAGAATGGTGGGGAAGAATCGGATGTCGCTTGGGCCGCGTGCAGCAAGGGCTTCGTGGACTCGCTCTGAGAGCACCGCCGGAACGATAACGCCTTCTTCGCTGCGGAAGCCCGCTTCGTGCAGCATCCGGAAGAGGCACTGCCGGAGCTTGGCCCGCGTTGAGGACTTCAACTCGTCAAGCTCGGGGTGCCACAAGATCTTGCCCGTCATAAACCGCTCAAAGTCTCCGGTACCGACCGTCGGAGTCATAAGGAGGAACCGTTCGCGAACGACCTCCTCCGCGAAGTCACCAATTAGCTCGTAGCGACGGCATGCAGCGACCCACATCAAGTGACGACGCTCGGTGAGACTCGACTCTGCGACGAGTTCAAGTTCCGACTCATCGAACACACTCAGCCGCTGGATCGTCTCCCGCGTCACGCGAACACTCGACGAAGTCGTACGCGCCTGCAGCAGGTTCTTCTCAATGACTGCACGACGTACCGTCACCCAGTCGCGCGAGCGTAGATACTCGCCGACGATCACGTCTGCCTCGCGCACAAGGAGTCCTCCGCTTGTGAAGGAAAGTGCATAGCGATCGTGTGAGTGGATGCTTGTGGTCACGGGGACCTCCCTTCGGGAATTAGGCAGTGGGTCAGCATATATGGGCTGACCGACATTGACGTCGGGGCAGTTCGAAGGGGACAGCAAATCAGTTGGGGCCGAGTCGCGATGCTTCGCCGCCACCAGCGCGGACCCAGTCGTCGATCTCGCTGGTTTGGAATTTCCAAAGGCGCCCGATCTTGTGCGCGGGCATGCCTTTGTCGGCGATCCAGGAATAGACCGTGTCCTTTGTGATGACGAGACGCACGGCAATGTCGTCAGCAGAGAGCCAAGGCTCCGGCATTTCGGTCCTCTCAGTACTTTTGTGGCCTCAGGGACCCGCGCCCCTGATACTACCTGAGAGTCGCCTTTGGACCCCGTTTGACCGGTCGAGGCCCGGCTCCACCCAGCTTTGAGCGGGCGCAAACTTTAGTGGGTCTCTTCTCTTTCGGACGAGATCAGAGGTTCACGCTGGGCCGAAATTGGCGTTTCGTTGCGGGAGAAATGCAAATTCTGTCGGCAATTGATCGATGGTAACGGATCGAGTTGGCAGAAGAGCAACACTGCATTCAGGTGTGCCGCAGCGCGCTGGGGAACGGTCTGAACTGTCCGGCCGGCGATCACATGGACTACCCCCGATTTAGTCGATCAGGGAGGGTCGTCAACTGGGGCTTCCCGCGGAAGTCAGTCAAGCGCACCCACTGACGCTCCGCAGGGTCCCGCTAATGCGGAACAAGTGTTCACCAACCGGCGCAGGCCCTGGCCTCGCCGTTTAGGGGAATGCTATTTCACCTTGGACCCGGAGCTGATGGAACGGCTTCTATTGGAGAGCTGTACTTCAACCAGGCGTCGTCTTGGCGTTTTGACCACGTCGAGTCGCTCAAGCCAGGAGCGGGCGTCACGGGCTCGGACGTGACGTTCAGCGCTGCACTTTCTCCAGCACCTTGCTCTGCTTGCCCTTCCTTGGACCTGGCCCTACTGGCGGCTTTACGTTCGGCCTCCTTTCTCCTTGCTCTCTCGGATGCTTCTATCTCCGACTTGCTAGTTTGCGTCGTTGCGAAGTCGATAATCATCCATCCTTGTTCGCACTTGCACCACAGTCCAGCCTTGACGAGTGCTTTTGCGTGCTCTTGCCTGATGTGCGGAATTGCAGCTAGGTCGATCTCCTCGATAAGCCCATCGGTTCGGTTTGAAACAGCCCACATCAGACTCAGACTGTAGGCGCGGTACTCATCACCGGAGAGTCGCTGGATACGTTTATCATTCAGCCAACGTTCTGGATGTCGGGCGTCTGTCATTTGGGCGCGGTTCCTCGCTCAACCGTCACCCTGTTGCCGTCGGACGGGCGAAGTAGTTCCCCGGGGGTCAGTACTTCGAACTGGACTGGTCCGGGCCCCCCTTTCGGTCCATTCGCGGCAGGTTTCTTCCGTAGTACCCATCCAAGGATTCTTTGAAGCAACGCCGGCTGGCTGTCCCTCCTCGCCTGTTCTTGGAGTCCGCCAAAGTAACTAGCTGGAGACGTGTTTCTAACGAAATACTTCACTTGTCACCTGTTGAGCTCGGAGCCGCAAACGCCGCGTTCACATAGGCCACACAGTCTTTTTCTCTGAACAGGCGCCTGCCACCTATCTTGGCGGAAGCGGGCGCTGATCCTTGGTGAATCATCCAGCGCAGTTGCCCCGGTGATTTCCTAAGCATGGTCGCTACTTCCTCGATTGTGAGTAGCCGCACAACACGATCTTCATCCACAACTCATCCTTCATCATCTTCGGTGGTTCACATCAACAGTTTTGATGATACCCCTAATCATCTAAATTGGTAGTTGAGATCACCAGATTTGTGGGACAATGGTGTCATGGTCGAGAAGACGCTGGACACCGTGCCCGAAGACGAACGAAGATTTGCCGAGAATATGAAGATGGCGCGGGAAAACCGGGGCTGGACACAGACGGAGTTGGCGCGCCGCATGGTAGAGGCTGGCTGGGGGAATTACACACAAATGACGGTCTCGCGGACCGAGAAGTACGAGCGCCCCTTGAGGCTTGGCGAGGCTCGCGCACTAGCTGAGGTTCTGGACAGTCACATTGAGGAAATGATCCTGCCAACTACGGTCAAGGAGGAGCTGGATGACCTGAGATCTGCAATAGAGTCGATGACCGAATTTCAGAACGGGGTGGACGCTGCCGTCAAGGGATACATCATGGCGCGGCAGGTGCTCAAGCTTCAGATATCAGCCGTTGAACATTCCACAAACGACGACGTGGCCTCTTCCGTGCGGCAAGAGCTATTGAGCCTCGGGCGAGAAATGGTGGATATCTCGCCCGAACAGGCTGTCAGGGGAGCCATATTGGGGCAGGCGCTCGAGGACGGGTGGTTCCCTGGGGAGGTTGCAGATGGCCAGTATTCAGAAGAGGCGTGACGGGCGCTGGCGTGCCCGCTACCGCGACCATTCTGGATGTGAGCACGCACGACACTTCGCTCGGAAGATAGATGGCCAGAGGTGGCTTGACGAGGTGACAGCGACCATTGTCACTGGGACATACGTGGATCCCAAGACGGCGCTCACGACAGTCAGCCAATGGTCCGAAATGTGGCTCAAGGGGTACGAGAATCACCGGCCATCGACGGTACGACAGGCGAAAACCCACCTGAAGCGGATCAATGCCGTTTTCGGGGACCGGACGTTGAGAAGTGTCCGGCCGTCCGAGGTCAAGGCCTGGACAGCGAAACTTAGTGGCGAAGGCTTGGCTGATTCGACGGTTTACGCGCTGCACTCGAGACTGGGGCAGTTGTTCGGGGATGCTGTGCATGACGGGCTGTTGCCGAAGTCTCCGCTGAGCAGGCGCACAGCACCCAAGGCAGGCAGGCAGCGGACCTATGTGGCCACGACGGAGCAGGTGTGGGCGCTGCATGACGCGATGCCGGAAGGTCTGCAACCCGCCGTGCTTCTAGCAGCATTCGCGGGCCTGAGAGTCGCTGAGGTGGTTGCCCTTCGCGTCTCGGATGTGGATTTCATGCGTGGGATCATCAGGCCAGCAATCCAATACCCAGGCGCGGAACTAAAGACCGAGCAATCCAAGAATCCCATCCCTATTCCTCAGGACCTGTGCCTCCAACTGTCGAGGAACCCCACAAGGTGGAGCAGTGACACAATCGTGACCAACGAATGGGGACAGTCCATCTCGCCGCACAGGCTCGAGTCCAATTTTCGCCAGGCACGGGCGACCGTTAGCGGTTTGCCTGAAGGTTTCCGGTTCCATGACCTAAGGCATTATTTTGCTTCGCTGTTGATATCCAAGGGCCTCGACGTGAAGGTGGTTCAGAAATCAATGAGGCACGCTTCAGCGAAGACGACACTGGACGTTTATGGGCATATGTGGCCCGACAAAGAAGAGTCCGCACGAGCGGCCGTTTCTGAAGTGCTGGCAGCTCGTGCGGACTCTCTGCGGACTAAATCCCCTTTAGCCCTGTCATCTAGCTAGACGCCGTAGTAGAGCTCGAACTCGTAAGGGTTCGGGCGCAGTGACAGCGGGCGGATTTCGTTCTCGTACTTGTAGTCAATCCAAGTGTCGATCAGGTCCTGGGTGAAGACGCCACCGGCCTGGAGGAATTCGTTGTCCTCGCGCAGGGCCTCGAGGGCCTCTTCCAAGGAACCCGGAGCCTTCGGAATGTCCTTGGCTTCTTCGGCGGGGAGCTCGTAGAGGTCCTTGTCGATCGGTGCCGGCGGCTCGATGCGGTTGCGGATGCCGTCAATACCGGCCATCAGCTGGGCAGCGAACGCCAGGTACGGGTTGGACGACGGGTCCGGAGCGCGGAATTCGATGCGCTTGGCCTTCGGGTTGGTTCCCGTGATCGGGATACGGATACCTGCAGAGCGGTTGCCCTGCGAGTAGACCATGTTCACGGGAGCTTCGAAGCCCTTGACCAGTCGACGGTAGGAGTTCACCGTGGGGTTGGTGAAGGCCAAGACGGCGGAGGAGTGCTTGAGCAGGCCGCCGATGTACCAGCGTGCAGTGTCGGAGAGTCCCGCGTAGCCCTTCTCGTCGTAGAACAGCGGGTCGCCGTTGCTCCACAGCGACTGGTGGCAGTGCATGCCCGAGCCGTTGTCACCGAAGACCGGCTTCGGCATGAACGTCACAGACTTGCCCCAGGCGTCCGCGGTGTTCTTGATGACGTACTTGAACTTCTGGAGGTCATCTGCCGCATGCGTCAGCGTAGTGAACTTGTAGTTGATTTCGGCCTGGCCGGCAGATCCAACTTCGTGGTGGGAGCGCTCGACCTCGAGGCCGGCCTTGTCCAGTTCGACGCACATGGCGTCACGGAGGTCAGCCTGCTTATCGGTGGGGGAGACCGGGAAGTAACCGCCCTTGACGGGGGTCTTGTAGCCGAGGTTTCCGCCTTCTTCCTTGCGGCCCGTGTTCCAGTGTGCTTCTTCGGAATCGATCTTGTAGAAGCTGCCCTGCGGTGAGGACTGGTACTGGATGTTGTCGAAGACGAAGAACTCGGCCTCGGGAGCGAAGAACGCGGTATCGGCGATGCCCGTGGAAGCCAGGTAAGCCTCTGCCTTCTCAGCCACGCCGCGGGGGTCGCGGTGGTACGGGTCACCCGTGCGCGGGTTCACGATGGAGAAGTTCAGCGCGAGGGTCTTTTCGATGCGGAAGGTGTCGACGAACGCCGAGGTCACATCCGGGATGAGCTGCATGTCGGACTCGGCGATGCCCTGGAAACCGCGGATGGAGGATCCATCAAACAGTTGACCGTTGACGAAGAAGTCGAGGTCGACGCTCTTGGCAGGCACGTTGAAGTGCTGCTGAACACCAGGGAGATCGGTGAAGCGGATATCGACGAATTTGACGTCTTCGTCTTTGATGAACTTGAGGACTTCGTCCGCAGTCTTGAACATCTATGCTCCTTATGCATGTCAAGTAACAGGCCCGGAAGGCCCCGTGGTCCAGCCAAACCATAGTCCCGAGGACAAGAAATCTCCCGGGGCAATGGTTGCTGGCAACTCACACCACCATAGGGAGAAGGGATTTCCCGGGGGTGTCGGTATTGTTTCCGGCAAGTTACAGAATCGTCTGTCAGGTAAACGGTAGTGGGCTTTCCCGCGTCAGGTCCACGCGGGTCCAACCAGCGAACGCCTCTCGACGCCGGTCCACGCAACTGAGTGGCTGCCGACGTCGGACGTCTGGCGTGCAGCCATTAGGCTTGGAGGGTGGTTGACAGAAAAGACATTGGCTCCTGGCTGAGTGGCCCGGACACCTCGGGCATCTCCAAATATCCCGGCGAGCGGCTCGGCCTGCCCGAGGCAGGCCCGGGCTCCATGGCGAGGGCCGGGCGGCGCATACTTGGCGTCTGCATTGACTGGGCTATCGCCTTGGTGATCAGCAACTTCGCCTTCGGCGGAAATCCGTGGGCTACGCTGGCAGTTTTCGCCGTGGAACAGATCCTGCTGATCGGAACCTTGGGCTACAGCATCGGCCATAGGGTGGCAGGAATCCATGTGGTGCGCCTCGGCGGCGGCCCTGCTGGTCCCTTGGCAGCTGTCGTGCGGACGGTTCTCCTGTGTCTGGTCATCCCTGCTGTGGTCTTCGATCCTGATCAGCGGGGCCTGCATGACAAAGCCGTCAACACGATACTCATCCGGATGTAGCCGCGCGCTAAACGGCGAACAGCCCCTGATCCTCTAAGAGGGTCAGGGGCTGTTCGCTTGTGTCCTGTAATTGTTCTGGCGTGTCAGCGCCCGCGCGCGGCCTTGCGGTCGGGCCTGGCTTTGTAAGGATCGATGCCCTTGGGGATTGGCAACCTGTTACCCAGGGAGCTGATCCGCTTGCTGACCGCGTTCACTTCGTTCTTGGTGAGCTCGTTCTTCATCTTGCCCATGGTCTTGGCGACCTTGTTCAGCGGGACTTGGCCCTCGCCGCGTCCGGACTCAAGGACGTGGATGGTGACGTTGGGAAGGATGCGGTTGAGCCGCTTCCGCTCGGCATCCACGAGGGTTTTGACTCGGTGGGATGGGCCTTCGCTGACCAGCACCACGCCCGGACGGCCAATGGCCATGAACACCGCATCCTGGGTGCGGGGGTTGACGGCTACCGGCTGGTCCTGGGTGATCCAGCCGCGGCGGAGAGTTCCCAGCGCCGCCCCTGAGGCTCCGGGCTGATTCTCGATCTGCGCGAACGCGGCACGTTCTGCCCTGCGTGAGAGGAGGAAGATCGCCGCCAGGAGTCCCAGCGGGATTCCGATGATCAGGCCGGTTACCCAATTCTCCAACAGATAGCCGATGACGAACGCCACAGCCACCACGGCAAGGAATGCCAGCAGCATGATCCAGACGACCTGCGGATCACTCTTGCGGGTCATGGTGAAGACTTCGGCGATCTGCTTTAGCTGGCTGGGCTTTTTGGCCTTAACCTCTTTTGGCTTTCGCTGAAAAAGCCCACGCTTTGGTGCGTCGGCCGATGAAGTCGATTTGCTGGAATCAGGGGAGTTCGCCATAGTGCCTCAATTCTACGTGATCCCAGCCCGCTGGGTGAGCGGGTCACTGTGACGCAGAAGAGTATGTGGAAGCAGAAACGGCCACGACACCAGGGTGTCGTGGCCGCCTCGATGTTTAGCTGTGTGCTGCGAGGATGGTGGAGGCTTCCTGGCGGGTGGTGCCGGAAGACTCGATGTGGGCCAGCGCCGCGGGGATCTCCCAGCCCTTCTTGCGCATCGCCGTGGCCCACAAACGCCCTGCCCGGTACGAGGACCGGACCAGCGGCCCGGACATGACACCGAGGAATCCGATTTCTTCTGCCTCGTGCTGCAGATCCACGAACTCCTGCGGCTTGACCCACCGGTCCACGGGCAAATGCCGTTCCGACGGGCGGAGGTACTGGGTGATCGTGATCAGGTCGCAGCCAGCTGCGTGCAGGTCCCGCAGGGCCTCGGAAATCTCTTCGCGGGTCTCGCCCATCCCGAGGATCAAGTTGGACTTGGTCACCATGCCCAAGTCGCGGCCCTGGGTGATGACATCGAGGGACCGCTCATACCGGAAAGCCGGACGGATCCGCTTGAAAATCCTCGGCACAGTCTCAACGTTATGGGCGAATACCTCCGGCTTGGACTCGCAAATAGCCGCGATGTGCTCGGGTTTGCCCGAGAAGTCGGGGATCAGCAGCTCCACGCCGGTTCCCGGATTCAGTTCGTGAATCTTCCGGACCGTCTCGGCGTACAACCACACGCCTTCATCGGCGAGGTCGTCACGGGCTACCCCGGTTACAGTGGCGTACCGCAACTGCATCGACTGCACGGACCGGGCCACCTTGGTGGGTTCGAACATGTCCACCGGGGACGGCTTGCCCGTATCGATCTGGCAGAAATCACAGCGCCGGGTGCACTCGGACCCGCCAATCAGGAACGTTGCCTCTTTGTCTTCCCAGCACTCGAAAATGTTGGGACAACCGGCCTCTTCACACACCGTGTGCAGGCCTTCCTTCTTCACCAGGTTCTTCAGCCCGACAAATTCCGGACCCATCTGGACCTTGGCCTTGATCCACTCGGGCTTCCGCTCAACCGGGACCGCCGCGTTACGCTGCTCAACACGAAGCAACTTACGGCCTTCAGGTGCAAGTGTCACTGGAGGGCTCCTTCTGGCGCTGATACGAGGGCGTCCTCGTGCTTGCGGAACTCTTCCACGAAGCGGTCAATAATGTCTGCCGGATTGATGGTCTTTCCGGTTTCGATCGACATGGTGGTCACGCTGGCGTCGGTGATGCCGCAGGCGATGATCTGTTCATACGGGGCGAGGTCGTTGCTGCAGTTGATGGCGACGCCATGCATGGTGACCCCCTCCAACACACGAATGCCTATGGCCGCGATTTTCCGGTCAGGGCCCTTGTCGTCAGCGAGTACCCAGACGCCGGCCCGTCCCTTGACCGTCACCGCTTTGATCCCGTAGTCGGTCATCACAGCAATCATGATGGCCTCCAGGCGCTCCACGTAGTCCCGGATGCCCGCCCGGTTCTTCAGCTTGAGGATGGGATACGCGATGAGTTGGCCAGGTCCGTGCCACGTCAACTTTCCGCCTCGGTCCACGGGAACCACAGGAGTCCCGTCAAAGGGACGTTCGTGGTCCTCGGTGAGTTTGCCGGCCGTATAGACGGCGGCATGTTCAAGGAGGAGGACAGTGTTGTCATTCTCGCCCGCAACAACCTTGTTGTGGATCTCGCGCTGCAGGTCCCAGCCCTGCATGTAATCCACGAAATCCGGGGCAAGACCCAGCTGTGAAAACTCAAGAGTCATGCGTCCAAGCTTAGACCCAGCAGCGGAGTCGCCATGGTTTTGTGGTGAACCTCTCAGTCGCATCCAGCTCGGCCCTGTTCCGTTGGCGGGCAGGAGCGGCGCCTGTGGATAACTTCTGCGCGAGATCAGGCGGTCCGGTAAACCTTGTCCATGGACAATGTGGATTCTGCCGCTGGCGCGGCCCCCGTACTGCCGGGCTATTCGGTGTCGCGCCGATTGGGTCAGGGCGGCCAATCGTCAGTGTGGCTTGCCACGAGGGACAGGGACGGGTTCCCGTTCGCGGTCAAATACTCCCGGGGCGGTATTAGCGACCCAGATCCGGCGGGGAACGCAGGTGACCATGACGCTGTGCTCGGTGAAGCACGGCTTCTCTCTCGAGTTCAGCACGACCACTTAGTCCGGATACACGATCTCCTTGAGATTAGCGATGACCTCGAGCCCGGGCCCAGGCACGGAACCGCCCTGGCCGTGGTCATGGACTACGCAGCGGGTGGCTCGCTGGCCAATCTGGTGGCGAGCCGAGCGAAGCTGACTATCGGCGAAACGGTCACCGTACTGGTTCCCGTCGCCCAGGTTCTGTCCTTCCTCCATGCCCAGGGGATCGTCCACGGAGACGTTTCGCCGGGCAATGTTCTCTTCAGTGCCTCAGGTAAGCCACTGCTTGCCGACTTGGGCCTGGCCCGGGTATTGGGAGGCCCCGAGCGGGATCCCGACATTGGTACAGCGGGCTTCATTGACGCTCCTGAAGCAGCGCGCCGTGAAGACCCGTACAACGCAGCATTGCGGCCGCATCGGGACATTTACTCATTGGGCGCCCTTGCGTGGTTCTGCCTGACGGGAAGAAGCCCGGAGTCCACGATGCGCCGCCCGCCGTTATCCCTCCTGGTACCCGATGTGCCGAAGGCTTTGGCGAGCATGGTGGAGAGCGCCCTGAACGAGGATCCCAGAGCACGCCCCGAGGGCCGGGAATTCGCGACGGCGGTCTTCCGGGCTGCGGCGCCCGAGCCGTTGGACTTATCAGGAGTGGTCCACTCGTCCGTCCTCCCTGAGTTAGTGACCAGCCGCCAAGCTGTGGACCGCTCCGGGGCAATGGCCTCATCAATATCAAGACTGCGGCTGCGCTTCCGCAGCCTGCCCCTGTCGCCAAGACTGCCCCTCTGGCGAAGTCTTTCCCAGTCGCTGAGCCGGACGCCGGTTGCCGGAGCGAGACGGCGGATTGATGGGGACGCGAAGGTGGGGACGAAGCAGGAGGGCACCGAGGGGCGGAACGTTGACCGACGCAGGCGCCACCTGCAGCGGCGGTGGTACCGCCCCCGGAGTCTTCGAGTGATGCTTGGCCTGCTCGTGGCTGCCGTGCTCACTGTAGGGACAGTCGCGTGGGCTTCTGCGCAGGGGTACCGGTCACCAGCAGGTGCACCCCAGGCCAGCGCCGCGCAAACCGGGGCAGCCGTGGAATCGAAGGCCAACGGCATTCCGGAGCAACTCGAAACGCAACGTCGCTCCGAGGACCCCGTCATTGCCGTGCACGCCCTGTCCGCGCTGCGCGACCTCGCTTTGAGCCAACAGCGGCCCGAGCTGTTAGGGCTGGTCAACGCTCCCGGGTCCATCGCCCAAAGTGCCGATTCCGCTCTGGCAGCGCGACTCGCCAATGACGGCACCCGCCTTACGGGTCTCACGACGGCGATCACTGATGCAGCCGTCGTCGGAACGCCCAGGCCGGACGACGCCGTGGTCACCCTGACCACTGCACTGTCCGCTTATCAGGAAACGACCGGTGCCGGCGTCGTGATCGCGACGCACGGAGCTGGGTCGCCGCAGCATCTTCAACTGCATCTGGTGCGCTCCGACAACCTTTGGTGCGTGGCGGATGTACAAGATCCCCTCCCCAGCCGTTGACAGGCCGGACTGCGTTCTTGGGCTAGGGTCTCCGTTCTTGGGCTGGGGTCTTCCCGACTGTCAGTGCGTCGAAGCCGTGCTCAACCAAGACATCGCGTCTGCCAATGAAGGGTGCTGCCACTGGAATCCAGCCTCGGCCAGCCGGGCTGGCTCCATCCGCTGGTTGGCCAAAACCAGCTCATTCGCAAGCTGGCCCAGAACGAGCCGAAGTGCTGGCCGGGGTACCCGCAGAAAGGCCGGGCGGTGGAAGGTTTTTGCGAGCTGGGAAACGATAGTGTTGACGTCCGCGCTTTCCGGCGCGCAGAGATTGACGGGCCCCTCAAGATCCGAGGTCAGGAGATAGGCCAGACCAGCCACCTCATCAGCCAAAGTAATCCAAGGCCAGTACTGGCGGCCGTCGCCGAAAGGCCCTCCGATACCTAGCTTCAAGAGCGGCAGGAGCGGGCCAAGTGCGCCGCCGTGGGTGCTGAGCACCACGCCCGTGCGCGGGGTGGCAACTCGCACGCCCGTCGGCGCCGTGTGGGCCGCGCGTTCCCAGTCCACGCACAAGGGGCCCAATATGCCGCCGCCAGGGCCAGCGTTTTCGCGCAACACACCTTCGCGGGAAGCTCCGTAATACCCGGAAGCTGACTGGCTGATAAAGGCCGCCGGCGGGTTGCTGAGTTGGCGCATGGTAGCGGTGAGGGTGTTCGTGGACTGAAGGCGCGAGTCGCGGAGCACCTGGATACGATGCTTTGTCCAAGGCCGGTCCCCGATGCCGGCACCTGAGAGGTTGACCACCGCATCGGCCCCGTCGAGGACGGAGGGGGCGAGTTCTCCTTTGGCCGGATCCCACGTTCGTTCCCCTGATGAGCGGGCAGGGCGCCGCACCAAGCAGATGACCTCGTGGCCGGTCGCGGTTAACTGTTCCGACAAGGCCGTGCCGATCAGTCCGGAAGCTCCTGAGACTACTATTCGCATGACCCATCTCACCATGTGTGTGGCCCGTGGCCGAAACGCCTCCACGTGCGGCGGGCGTTAGGCGTGTCGTGACTATGATCGAACAATGACCTCCTCCAGCTACCTCCGTTTCCCGCATGTGTTCGGCGACCTGGTCACCTTCGTGGCCGAGGACGACGTCTGGATAGCGCCAAGCTCCGGCGGCCGCGCCTGGCGGGTCTCTTCCCAACAGTTGCCAGCACGGAACCCACGGTTCAGCCCGGACGGGAAGCAACTCGTGTGGACGGCTGTGGTGGGCACCTCGCCGGAGGTTGTCACTGCCAACGTCGACGGCGGCGGGTACAGGCAGCTGAGCTATTTCGGCCACAGCACGACGAAAGTCAGGGGATTCACATCCTCCGGCGATGTCGTGGTGACCAGCGCGTTCCAGCAGGCAGAGAGCCGCCACACGCATGCATACAGCCTCCCCCTCACCGGTGGTGCCGCCGTCGAACTTCCGTTCGGTCCAGTTGAGTCGGTCGCGTTCGGGCCCGAGGTTGGCGACGAGAAGCCAGTGGTGCTGGCCAGCGTCCTGTCACGTGAGCCCGCCTGGTGGAAACGCTACCGCGGGGGCACTGCAGGCAAGTTGTGGATCGACGCCGACGGTAACGGCGAGTTCGAACGCCTTGTGCCGGAACTTGACGGCAACCTCACCGATCCGTTGTGGGTCAGGGGACGGATCGCGTTTCTTTCGGACCATGAGGGATACGGCAACCTCTATTCCGTGCTGCCGGATGGTTCGGACCTGCGCAGACACACCGACCACCAGGACTTTTATGTTCGGCACGCCAGCACTGATGGCACCCGCGTCATCTTCGAGTCGGCCGGCGAACTGTGGATACTTCCTTCCCTTGAACCTGCAGTGGAAGCGGCGCGCATAGAGGTAAACCTGGGCTCGGCTTCGCCGGGCCGTCGTCCCGCTCCGTTGAAGGTACAGGCGCATCTTGGCGACGTCGTTCCGAGCCACGCAGGTACGGCCAGCGCCGTGGAGACGCATGGCACCCTTCACTGGCTCCGTCACAAGGACGGCCCGTCACGCGTGGTCGAAGCAACACCGGGGGTCCGTGCCCGCCTGCCACGACCACTGAACGACGGCCGGATCGCCTATGTCGCTGACCACGGGGGAGTGGAAGCCCTCTACATCAAGCCCGTCATTTCCCGGCCGCTGGCAGCAGCACCGGAGCGGCCGCCCGTGGAGGCCGCTGCTTCTTCGCCCGTTGCTTCGGGAGTTGCGGCAGAGCAGTTGCCCAGGCCGGTTTCGGTGTCCAATGTGCTGGGACAAAGTGGGTCCGCACAAGACGCCGCGAACGTTCCGGCGTCGGAATCCGGCGGGAACATCAACCAGCCGGCAGACGCCGACTCGCCAAACGCCGACTCGGCAAGTAACGCACCAGCCAGCAACGAACCGTCCGCGGACACCGCCAGTGGAGCCGCAGGCGGGCAGGCGGCCGGGAACCGCTATCCCACACCCGATGTCGACGCCTCGGAAGATCGCCGGATCGAGTTCCCGACCCCCACACGCACCAGCGCGCTCGCAGCCAGCCCTGACGGTCGTTGGTTGGCGGTCGGCACCTCCTTCGGCGATGTCTTTGTTGCCAATACTTTGACCGGCGAACTTTCCAGCCTGATCAGCGTGGGCGAAGGGAGCATAGACCAACTCGCCTGGTCCGGGGACTCACAGTGGCTGGCGTGGGCTGAACCGGTGACGTCCTTCGGATCCCGCACGAAGCTGCGCATGACCCGCCCGGCCGATCCGGACTCGGTCATCGTCGATGTGACCGATGGTCGCTTCTGTGATGACTCGCCGAGCTTCACGCCGGACGGAAAGTTCCTTGCATTCCTTTCCAACCGGAGCTTCGACCCCGTTTATGACGGACATGCTTTTGATCTGTCCTTCCCCAGCCCTATCAAGCCGTATCTTGTGGCTCTGGCCGCCGATACACCTTCCCCGTTCGGGCCAAGCGTTGACACGCTCGACGCTACCGATGCGCCGGAGCCTGAAGGGCAGGAGCCGTCCGACGGCGGTACTCCCGGGGTGAAGGTCGACGCCGAAGGGCTGGCCCACCGCGTCATCACGGTCCCCGTGCCCCAGGGCAACTATTCCGACTTGGCCGCTGTAGAGGGCGCGTTGCTGTGGCTCGATAATGAACTTTCCGGTGTCACCGGTGAAGGCAAGGGGTCCCTGCAGGACAAAGCCTCCCCGCCGTCGCTGGTCCGCTACGACCTTGGCAAACGCAAACCAGCCACGCTCGTGTCCGCGGTGGACAGGTACCGTGTGTCCGGAGACGGTCAGCGGGTAGTTTTTGTCCTCGGTCAGCACGTCACCTCCGTGCCGGCCGACAGCAAGGTGGACGACGATTCCGAAGAGCTGGTCAAGGTGGATCTCACGCGGATCCGCGTGATTCTGGATCCCGTGTCCACCTGGAAACAGGCCTTCGATGAGGCATGGCGTTTGCAGCGTGATTTCTTTTGGGCTCCCGACATGGCAGGACTGGATTGGGATTCCATTCATCAGAGGTATAGGCCGATTGTGGACCGCCTTGGCTCCCATGATGACCTCGTTGACCTCCTGTGGGAGATCCATGGCGAGCTCGGGACCTCCCACGCGTATGTGAAACCCGCACTGGTCACCGAACCGGGCAGTAGTGGCCAAGGAAGGCTCGGTGCCGAATTCCGGTTCGGCTCCCTGGGCTGGGAGATCACACGGATTTTGGCAGGTGAGTCCTCGGACCCCCTTGCGACCTCGCCCCTGACACGACCGGGGGTCAACGCCAAGGTGGGCGACGTCTTGCTGGCGATCGACGGCGTCGAACTTTCCGCTGCTGTGACACCGGCCATGCAGTTGGTGGGAGCGGCAAGCCGTAGCGTCGAGTTGACGTTGTTGAATGGCGGCGAGCACGGTTCAGATGCCGGGGCGCAACGTCGTGTTGCTGTGGTGCCTATACGTGACGAAGAACGGCTCCGCTACCAGGAGTGGGTGCGCGGTAACCGACGCACTGTCCGTGCAGCCTCTGAAGGTAAATTCGGTTACCTCCACATCCCGGACATGATGGCCCACGGTTGGGCGCAGCTGCACCGGGATCTCGACACGGAAACGTCCATGGATGGCTTGATCGTGGATGTCCGCCGCAACCGCGGCGGCCACACCTCGCAGCTCGTAGCTGAACTCATTGGCCGTAAGGTGACAGGTTGGAGTATGCCTCGCGGCGAGAAGCCGCGGACCTACCCCCACCATGCACCGCGGGGACCGGTGATCATTCTTGCTGACGAGTTTGCCGGCTCCGACGGCGACATCATCACGCAAGTTTCTAAACTGCGGGGCATCGGCCCAGTGATCGGCACACGGACGTGGGGCGGCGTAGTGGGCATCGATAACAGGTTCGCCTTGGCCGATGGAACGGGCGTCACCCAGCCACGCTACGCAACATGGTTTTCCGGAGGCATCGGGTGGGACGTCGAAAACAGGGGTGTCGACCCGGACATTGAGGTACTTTTCCCGCCGCACGCCTACGCCGCAGGGACTGATCCCCAGCTTGAATATGGCATAGGCGCACTGAAGGAAATGGTCCAGGAATTGCCTACCGATCGTCCTCCGGTCCGTGAAGGATACCGTCGGGTCCGTCCGGAACCGTTGCCTGCCCGTCCCCAGAAGAGCTAGGTTTTCAACACTCCAACAGAAGAGCCCCGCATTTTCCCTGAGGGAAAATGCGGGGCTCTTTAGTGTGGCTCAGTGTTGAGCCGGCTGGCTACTATGCCGCGAGGGTGGCGTCCAGAGTGATATCGATGCTGGCCAGGGCGCCTGATACGGGGCAGCCGGTTTTTGCATCCTCGGAGATGCGTCGGAAGTCCTCTTCAGACAGGCCCGGAACCTTGGCTGTCATGGTGAGGTGGCTGCCTGTGATTCCGGTTCCCGGAACAAAGGTGACCTCAGCCTTGGTGTTAACTTCCTCCGCGGTGAAGCCTTCTCCGGCGAGGGCGTGACTGAAGGCCATGGAGAAGCAAGCGGAGTGGGCAGCAGCAATAAGTTCCTCGGGGCTCGTCTTCCCACCGGACTGCTCCGTACGTGCCTTCCAGGTGACATCGAACGTCCCCAAGCCCGAGCTGTCCAGTGTGGTGTTGCCGGCGCCCTCGATCAGGTTGCCGTTCCAAACCGTGTGTGCGGTGCGTATTGCTGCCATGTCCACTCCTTTGGGTCGTTGTGAGTCGGCAACCAGCTTCGCCGGATGCCACCGGAATCCATCCTAAGGATTAGGCCCGCCGACTGCACGATCATTCCGCTCTCGGTGGATTGTGACCCCTGGACACGTTGGGCCTCCGACGGCGGACCGGCAGGGACTAGTTCCAGATGGTGGCGATAGCGATATTCACTAAAGCAAGTCCGCCAACGCCGTGCGCCAAACCGGTGGATACTTCTTCGCCCTTTTTGACCTTCCGTGTACCGATGACGGCAAGCACGGCCACTGCTACGCCGATGGCAAACTTGATACCTAGTTTGAAATAGTTGGGGTGCGCGTCCGGGAGTAGGGGGAGGATCCCCATCATGGCGATGCCCGTCACGAGCTGAACGAAGGCGCCATCCCGCTGGCGGGGGTGAACTGTGGGCTGTTTCATGGTGGCGATCCAGTAGCCAACGATCATGGCCGCGCCAACGATGTGCAGGAACAGCAAAATGCTGAAGAGAATACTCATGATCACAGCCTATCCAGTTACTTCTACGTAACGTAGCAAAGCCACGCTGCCGGAAGCACAGCAAAGGGGCAGGCAACACAGCAAAGGGGCAGGCAACCTGTTGACGGTTGCCTGCCCCTAAGGTCTGGCTGGGTGCTGTCTGGCTAGTCCCTTGGTGGGAGAGGAGACGCTAGAGGCCGAGGTCGGCTTCGAATGCGCCCTCTTCAAGGCGGGCCTTGAGGGTCTGCAGGAAGCGTCCGGCGTCCGCGCCGTCCACCAGGCGGTGGTCATAAGTCAGCGACAGGTACATCATGGACCGGATAGCGATCGAATCGTCGCCGTTTTCGTCTGCAACCACGACTGCGCGCTTGACGATCGCGCCGGTGCCCAGGATGCCGACCTGCGGCTGGTTGATGATCGGGGTGTCGAAAAGCGCTCCAACAGAACCGATGTTGGTGATGCTGAACGTGCCACCGGAGAGCTCGTCAGGGCCGATCTTTCCGTCGCGGGTGCGTCCTGCGACGTCGGCGATCTTGCTGGCCAGGCCAGCAAGGTTGAGGTTTCCGGCGTCGGAAATGACCGGCACCAGAAGGCCCTTGTCGGTGTCGACTGCAATCGCCAGGTGTTCGGCGTTGTGGTAAGTGATCTCCTGCTTCGCTTCGTCATAAGCAGCGTTCAGCTTGGGGTGCTGCTTCAATGCTTCAGCCACTGCCTTGGCGATAAACGGCAGGAAGGTCAGCTTGACGCCGTTCTGGGCTTGGAACGAGTTCTTGGCCTTGAGGCGCAACTTGGCGATCTTGGTCATGTCGACCTCGTGCACCTGCGTCAGCTGGGTGGAAATCTCCAGCGATTCGCGCATGCGACGGGCGATGACCTGACGGATACGGGGAGCCTTTTCCGTTGTGCCACGCTTGGAAGATGCCACAACAGGGGCAGCAGTCTTGGCGGCGGGAGCCGCGGCAGGTGCCTGTGCAGCGGGTGCTGCGGCAGCCTGCTTGGCTTCAGCGGCGGCCAGGACGTCCTGCTTGCGGATGCGTCCTCCCACGCCGGTGCCGGAGACTGAGGCGATGTCCACGCCGTGCTGGTTGGCGAGCTTACGAACCAGGGGAGTAACGTAGCCGGACTCCGAGGCAGGAGCCTCGGCTGCCGGAGCCTCAGCTGCCGGAGCAGCAGGAGACGGTGCGGCAGCAGGGGCTGGAGCAGCAGGCGCAGCTGCGGGAGCAGCAGGAGCTGGTGCGGTGGCAGGGGCTGGAGCAGCAGGAGCAGCCGCGGGAGCAGCAGGAGCTGGTGCGGCGGCCGGAGCTGGAGCGGCAGGTGCGGCGGCAGGAGCCGGGGCTGCTGCTCCGGAACCGATAACTGCCAGGACCGAACCGACTTCGGCGGTCTCGTCTTCGTTGACGCGGATTTCCTGCAGTGTTCCCGCAACAGGAGACGGAATCTCGGTGTCTACCTTGTCCGTGGAAACTTCCAGGAGCGGCTCGTCTACCTCGACGGTGTCTCCCACAGCTTTCAGCCAACGGGTGACGGTACCTTCGGTGACGCTTTCGCCCAAAGCAGGGAGGGTGACTTCGTGGCTGTCGCCTGATGCGGCGGGCGCGTCGGCGGCCGGTGCTTCCTGTCCGGCGGGAGCTGCTGGCGCTTCGGCGGCAGGTGCTTGCTGTTCTGTGGCAGCGGGAGCCTCAGCGGCAGGGGCTTCCTGTTCGGCAGGTGCTCCGGAGCCGGAACCGTCGCCGATGCGGACCAAGGGGGCACCAACTTCGGCCGTCTCGTCTTCAGCGACGAGGATTTCTTCGATGACGCCTGAGATCGGAGAAGGGATTTCGGTGTCTACTTTGTCGGTTGAAACCTCGAGCAACGGCTCGTCGATCTCCACCCGGTCACCAACCTGCTTGAGCCAGCGGGTGACGGTTCCTTCGGTGACACTCTCACCGAGGGCGGGCAAGTTAACGGATTCAGACATGTCGTCCCCGTTCTCCTTATTGATCTATGTGCGGATGAATGCTGCTGGTCCGGACTGGTGCATGCGGCATATCCCGCGGCACGCACCAGTCCGTTTGTCTTGGGTGAAGACTTAGCCGTGGAGCGGCTTGCCCGCGAGGGCGAGGTGGGCTTCGCCCATTGCTTCGTTCTGGGTGGGGTGTGCGTGGACCAGCTGGGCCACGTCCTCCGGGTAAGCTTCCCAGTTCACGATCAGCTGGGCCTCGCCGATCTGCTCACCCATGCGCGAGCCGATCATGTGAACGCCGACGACGGGGCCGTCCTTCTGGCGCACCAGCTTGACGAGGCCGCCCGTGCCGAGGATTGAACTCTTGCCGTTGCCGGCAAGGTTGTATTCCTGTGTCTGCACCTGGTCGTCGCCGAACTTCTCCTTGGCGGCCTTTTCGGTGTAACCGACCGTGGCGATTTCAGGCTCGCAGTAAGTGACCTTGGGGATGTTGATGTCCTCGACGATCACCGGGTTGAGGCCGGCGATTTCTTCCGCAACAAAAATGCCCTGCTGGTAGCCGCGGTGTGCGAGCTGGACGCCGGGAACGATGTCGCCCACTGCGTAGATGTTGCCGACGCCGGTGTGCAGGCGCTCGTTGGTGATAACAAAGCCGCGGTCGATGGTGATGCCCGCTTCTTCGTAGCCCAGGTTGGCGGTCACAGGACCGCGGCCAACGGCAACGAGGAGGAGGTCGGCTTCAAACGTCTGCCCGTCCACCAAGGTGACCTTGACGCCGTCGTCGTTCTGTTCCACTCCCTGGAAGAAGATTCCGGTGGTGAACTTGATGCCGCGCTTCTTGAATGCACGCTCAAGGTTCTTGACGATCGCGGCGTCCTCGTTGGGAACCAAGGAGGGAAGGCCTTCGATGATGGTCACGTCGACGCCGAAGGACTTCCAGACGGAAGCGAATTCGACGCCGATGACGCCGCCACCGAGGACGATCGCGCTCTTGGGGATGTAGTCCATGGTGAGGGCTTGGTCGGAGGTGATGACCTTGCCGCCGATTTCCAGGCCCGGCAGGGAGCGGGAGTAGGAACCCGTTGCCAGGACGATGTTCTTGCCTGTGTAGGACGTGCCGTTCACGACGACGGTGTTGTTGCCCTGGAGCTTGCCTTCGCCCTCAATGACCGTGATGCCCTTGGACTTGATCAGTCCCTGGAGGCCTTTGAACTTGCCGGCGATGATGCCGTCCTTGTACGCGTTGACCGCCGACATGTCGATGCTGTCGAGCGTGACGTTGACGCCGTACTTAGCGGAATCGCGTGCGTGGTCGGCCAGTTCGGCCGAGTGCAGGAGTGCCTTGGTGGGGATACAGCCATTGTGCAGGCAAGTCCCGCCGAGTTTTCCTTTTTCCACCAGCCCAACGGTGAACCCAAGCTGAACGGCCCGAAGGGCAGTCGCGTAGCCGCCGCTGCCGCCACCGAGTACCAGGATGTCGAATTCTTGCGCAGTTGCCTGATCGGCCACTAAAACGCTCCCTCGCGTGAACGATGGCACGGGACTACATGCCATCTGGTCTTTGGAACTTGTTCTGCCGTGATTATGCCAGCACCTAAGTTCTCTTGCATTTGTGACTATCGAGTTCACCTTAGCGAACCACCTACCCATGCTCCACCCTCCGCGGGCGTTTGTGGAGCGCTTGTGTCCAGACTCACGTTAGCTTGTGACGCAGCCCTTCACCCCGCATAATTCCGGGGTTGCGCAGGCAGGTGAACGTGTTCGCCTGCCTGCGCAACCCCGTGGACCCGTAGGTCCAGGGAGCGTTGCCTAGGCAGTGGCTCCCAAGAGGTCCTCGGCGTAGGCCACCAAGGTGCGTACCGTGCACCCGGTTCCCTGCTTGGGTGTGTATCCGTAGGGGCTCCCGTTGTTGAACGAGGGACCCGCGATGTCCACGTGGGCCCACGGAATCTGCTGGCCTTCGCCGTCGCGGCCCACGAATTCGCGCAGGAACACGGCCGCGGTCATCATGCCGCCATGGCGCTCACCAATGTTCGCGAGGTCCGCGACCTGCGAATCTAGGCTCGGGCGCAGTTCTTCGGGCAGCGGCATCGGCCAGACGAGCTCGCCGGCCCGATCAGCTGCGGCTTTAAGTGCCGACGTGACCGAATCCGAACCCATGACACCTGCGGTGCGCATACCGAGCGCGACCAACTGTGCACCCGTCAGCGTGGCGACGTCGATAATCGCATCGGGCTTCTCCTGGCTGGCGGCTACGATGCCGTCGGCCATGACGAGGCGCCCTTCGGCGTCGGTGTTGAGGACCTCCACCGTCTTGCCGCCGTAGATGGTCAGGACGTCGGCCGGCCGCTGGGCCGCACCCGAAGGCATGTTCTCGGCAATGCAGAGCCAGGCGGTTGCCTTGACAGGCAGGCCTAGGGAGGCAATGGCCAGCACGGCATTCAGCACGACGGCGGCCCCTGCCATATCGCTCTTCATGTCTCCCATGCCCAAGGCTGGCTTGATCGAAATTCCACCGGAATCGAACGTGATGCCCTTACCCACCAGAGCGATCTTGCGGGTGGCTTTGGCCGGGGCGTACTCGACTTTCACCAACCGGGGCTGCCGGGTGGAACCCTTTCCGACTCCGAGGATTCCGCCAAATCCTTCCTTTTCCAGCCGCTTCTCATCCCAGACGGTCACCTTGACGGGGAGGCCCTTGGCAAGTTCCTTGGCGGACTCCGCGAAGGACTCGGGGTAGAGATGGCTCGGTGGCTGGTTCACCAGGGTGCGGGTGGCGTTGACTGCACGGGCCAAAACGACGGCGCGGTCCAGTGCGGGCTGAGCAGCTTTGGCATCAACGTCGGAAAGGACTAGGGCCTTGGACACCGGCGTCTTCAGCCCATCCGTGCTGGACCGGTGCTCCGTGTAAGAGTAGGAACCAAGAGCGGCACCCTCCGCCACGGCCGCGACGTCGCCGATGGTCGCCGTCGGAAGTGCCAGGGTCACCGACGACAGGCCAGCGAGCTGGCGGACGGCCGAGCCGGCGGCGCGCCGCAAAGACTCCTCCGAGAGTGATTCGGTGGTGGCGAGCTTACCGACTCCGGCCAGCACCAGGATTCCGGAGCCTGTCTCCGGAAGGCCCGGAAGCCTGTGGACCTGGTCCGGGGCGCCCGTGATTCCCAGAACCTGAAGGGAATTTTGCAGCGACTCGGCGGCCTTCGCGCTTAGGGGGTTGGCTAGGAGGACCGGCCCGTCCTTCCCTTGCGCAACTCCGATGACGAGTGCGTCGCTGGAGGCCTTCTTTAGGTCCTTAGCGATGATGCCCAGGATGATGTCAGTAGTCTTGACCACGAGGATGTTTCCTCACTTCTCTCTGCATTGCTTGGCGGCGCCGCATGTTTGGCGGCCTGCACGGTACACGTCCGGCGTCTTCTTGCGACGGCGGTCTTGGTCTTCGGGCCGCCAGGGCGGTCCGTTTCGATCGTAGTCTCTCAGGTGCCGGGGACAGCAATTAAATGAGAGCTGCGGCACACCGGAGGCAGGAATGCCAGGACGCGCCGCAGCGTTGCACTACTACAGAGAATCCCATTCTCCTGCCCCGTGAAAGGAAACGCCGTGTTTGAACGGATATCCGGCTCGCTCCTCAGCCCGGAATCGCTCTATGCGAGCAACATCGAAACCTTCCACAGTCCCGAATTGCGTGGTCTGAACATGGTCATGGGGTTCACGGGCTTTGCCGACGCCGGCCACGTTGTTCGCCAAATCAACGCTGAATTGCTGGACCAGCTCGACGTCGAGGTGGTGGCCATGTTCGACGCTGACCAACTCATCGACTACCGATCACGTCGACCCCACATCAGCTTCGTGGAAGACCACGTGCAGGATTATCAGCCGCCGCAGCTGGGCCTGTACAAGCTCAAGGATGGACTCGGCCAGCCGTTTTTGCTGCTTGCCGGATTTGAGCCCGACCTGCAGTGGGAGCGATTTGCAAGGGCCGTTGTCGGAATAGTGGAAAAGCTCGACGTCAACCTGGTGACCTGGATCCACTCGATTCCCATGCCCGTCCCTCACACGCGGCCGATCGGGGTCACCGTGCACGGCAATCGCCCGGAACTCATTGAAGGCATATCCAGTTGGAAACCCACGGTGGAAGTGCCCGCTGCCATCGGCCACATCTTGGAGCTGCGCCTCACAGAGGCCGAGCGCAACGTTGCTGGCTACGTGATGCACGTGCCGCACTATCTCTCGGAGGCTGAATACCCGCCTGCCGCTGTTGCCGGACTCGAGTACTTGGGGGCCGCAACATCCCTCATGCTGCCAACTGACCGGCTGCGGGAAGCGGGGCGGGAAGTCGGCCGACAGATCGCCGAACAGATCGAGTCGTCCGAAGAAGTCCAAGCCGTCGTCGCCAATCTTGAAATGCGCTACGACGAGAAGTCCGAAGGCGTGGTGCGCCGGTCCCTTCTCGCTGACGAGAACGATGAGCTCCCCAACGCAGAGGACATCGGTGCAGCGGTGGAAGCGTACCTGGCACGGAAAGACTCGCCTCAATAAATCATCTTTGAGGCGCTACCGGGCATAATCGAAGGGTGAATTCTCCCCGCGCATGGCTCATCTGGACGATCGGCGTTTTTGCGTACCTGGTGGCCGTAGCGCAACGAACCTCGTTCGGTGTTGCCGGCCTGGAGGCCACTGAACGGTTCCACGCCAGTGCATCGGCCATCTCCTTTTTCACCGTCTTGCAGCTGTTGGTCTACGCGGGGCTGCAGATTCCGGTCGGCGTGCTGGTGGACAGGTTCGGCTCCCGGGCCATGGTTGCCGGCGGCGCAGTGCTCATGGGGCTCGGTCAGTTACAGCTGGCCTTTGCAGACAGCGTTCCCGGCGGTGTTCTGGGCAGGGTTCTGGTCGGCGCGGGGGACGCGATGACCTTCATCTCCGTGGTCCGCCTCGTGCCCCTGTGGTTTGCTCCGTCAAAGGTTCCACTGGTTACGCAACTCACGGGTATGTGCGGGCAACTGGGTCAGCTCTTTAGTGTCGTGCCGTTTGCCCTGCTTCTCCACTCAGCCGGATGGACGCCGGCATTCCTGACGCTATCCTCCATGTCCGTTCTTGCTGTTGTCTTGGTGATTGTCATGCTCCGGGACGCGCCTCCAGGCCATCCGGCTCCGGCAACCGGGCAAGGAATGCGGGCTACCGCCGTTTCCTTGTCCCGGGCCTGGAAGCAACCCGGGACGCGCTTGGGGTTGTGGAGTCACTTTACGGTCCAGTTCAGTGGGAACCTGTTCGCGATGACGTGGGGCTACCCGTTCCTGCTGTCCGCTCAGGGTTTGGACGCCGGGACTGTATCGGCGCTCATGGCACTTTTTGTTGCGACGGCGATCATCTCCGGTCCCGGGGTGGGACGCTTCGTATCGAGGCACCCCATGCGCCGATCTGCGATGGTCCTCCTGATCACCACGGCCACAGCATTGGTTTGGGCTGTTGTGTTGCTTCTGCCTGAACGGGCACCCCTGTGGCTCTTGGCGGTGTTGGTGGTGGTGCTCGCCTTGGGCGGTCCGGGATCGATGATCGGTTTTGACTTCGCCCGTACGTTCAATCCGTCGCACAGGATCGGCACGGCCACAGGGATCGTCAACGTCGGGGGCTTTATCGCAGCGCTGGTGGCCATCTATCTCATAGGCCTTGTTCTTGATGTACTCAACGCCAGCGGATTCTCTGGCGGCAACCTGTACGGCCTGGCACCCTTCCGGGTAGCCCTCAGCGTTCAATTTGTTTTGCTGGGCTTGGGAACGGTCCTCATCCTGGCTTCACGGCGGAAGGTCCGGCGACAGATGGCAGCGCAGGGAACGCACGTTCCGCCGCTGGTAACGGTCTTGGTGCGCCAGCAACGGGAACGCGCCGAGAGACGACGGGCAGCTCGCTCGACCGACCGCGAGCGGGACAACACTCGCTAAGCTTCTTGCGGCGGCCGGCGTCTTTATCCACATAGGATAGTTGGCCGCTGTCCGCTCAAGCCGCAGTGGCCGAAGGTGGGGTTATGACCACCAACGAGACGCTGAGCATCCAGCAACCAGAAGACATCCTTGGCTATGTTCCCCACATGCTGGGCTACTGCCCGGAAGACAGCCTTGTCGCCATCACCATGCACGGCAAGGCTCTTGGGGCTACGTTGCGGGTGGACTTGCCACAACGGAAACCGAACTCATCGCCCCTGGCGGCATGGCTTGCAGCATTTTCGGACCAGATCCGGGGCTACCTCATTTCTGACAAGGATGCCGACGGCGTGCTGCTGGTTATGTACACCGATCACGGTTGGAGCGATCACACAGTGACCGTCGCCGCCACGCCGTTGCTGCAGGCCCTCCAGCACAGCCTCGACGAGGTGGGTTTACCAGTGCGGGATGCGTGGTTGGTCGGTTCGGAGTATTGGCGCAGCGCGTATTGCTCCGACGAACAATGCTGCCCCCAGCCGGGATTGCCGGTGACCATGATCACCAACAGTCGTCTAAGCGCCGAGATGGTGTTCCGCGGCAGCAGCATCGGGCCGTCTCCGAGAAGCGAGCATGAACGGCGGAACTCCTCTGACGTTGTTGGCTTGGACCCCAAGGTAGAGGCTGCCGAAGCCCGTTTTTCACTTTCATTGTCAGGAAGATGGCGCAGCGAACGTTGTTTCGACGCCGTCCTTGACGTGTGGCGCGGCGTGCTGGCCAGAAGCCGCGACCAGGTCCACTTGTCTGCGGAAACCGATGAAGACCTCATCGGATTCCTGAGAGCTACGCTCAAAGTGCCCGCCTGGAGGGACGCAGTGGTGGTGATGTCTGCCGCTGGCTCCGAATGCGCCAAGTCCGGTGCAGAAGCCTTTGGGCTGTTTAGTGGTGACGATTCAGATCCGCTCCCTTTCGACCCCTACCTGTTGGGTGGGCAGTGCTTCGGCGCTCCAAGTGGCGCCCGGGGGACAGAAGAGAAAGTGCGGCGTAGGGCTGGCGTCGGCGGGGATAGCGAACGTGGCGGATGTGGGGACTCCGCTAGGGGCGAGGACTTGGACCGACCTGGTGTCTACACCTACGGCGATGTCTTGCTGGGCGAACAACCCGACATCCCTGATTGGACCTGCATGGACTCACTTCAGCGCCTGCTCGGGGTGCTGTGTGGTGACGGAGAACAGGGCGAAGCATCAGCTGCGGCGTTGACGCTGCAAGCATGGGTGGCCTGGTGCAAGGGGAGAGGCTCCCATGCTCATGCCTGCCTCGTCCGGGCGCTGGAAGCCTGCCCCGGCTATCGCTTCGCGGAGTTGTTCATGGGCATACTCGGCGAAGGGAGCCTATGTGGGTGGGCCCGGAGTCCGGAGTCTGCGTGGCGACGAGGCAGCGGCGTCGCTTCCTAAGGAAGGGGAGAGTTCCCTCAAGCGAACTCGGGCGAACTCAGGCGAACTCAGCTGGTTTAGACGCCACAACGTGCCACAACGGCGTGGGTTTGGCAAAACCGTGAGACAATGGATGCCGAGACCCGGTTGGGTCCGCGTTCGAATGCCTGTTGTGGCCCCTGATTCGGGAACATATCAGTGTCGTCCGGAGTTCTACTTAAGGACTCTGCAGACGGCGATCGCATTTGAAATTGATCGCGGACTTGACAGGGTCATAGTGGTGTTGCCCGCATGGTGATTCCACAGACCGCCGCTAGAAAGGTTTTCTGTGACTTCCTCTTCCGTCGAGAAGGAACCCGCCGCCCAGGCTGAATTGACCGCTGAAGAAAAGAAAGCGGCCACAGCAGCTAAACGCGCGGCCACTCGTGCTGCCAACAAGGCCTCTGATGCTGAGAAGCCAGCGCCGAAGAAACGTGGGCCCAAGCCCGGTGCCAAGGCTGCCGCGGAAGCTGCGAACAAGTCCTCCGCCGCGGACTCAGAGGACAGCGCCGAAGATGAAGACTTCGACCCTGCTGCCGCCGAGGAAGTTGAAGTTGGGGACGATGACGCGGAGGATGGTTCCGCAGCGACCAAGGACAAGGCCGCCCCGTCCGGCTCCGGTTTTGTCTACTCTGACGCGGACGACGACGATGCCCCCGTGCAGCAAGTCATGTCAGCCGGTGCCACAGCGGACCCCGTCAAGGACTACCTCAAGCAGATCGGTAAGGTCGCCCTGCTGAACGCAGAGCAGGAAGTCGACCTCGCCCTCCGGATTGAAGCCGGACTCTTCGCGGAAGAGAAAATCAACGCGGACGATGGATCCATGGATCCCAAGCTCAAGCGTGAACTCGAGTTCGTCATCCACGACGGCAAGCGCGCCAAGAACCACCTCTTGGAAGCCAACCTTCGCCTGGTTGTTTCCTTGGCCAAGCGCTACACGGGCCGCGGAATGCTGTTCCTGGACCTGATCCAGGAAGGCAACCTGGGTTTGATCCGCGCGGTCGAGAAGTTCGATTACACCAAGGGATTCAAGTTCTCCACCTACGCCACATGGTGGATCCGCCAGGCAATCACCCGCGCCATGGCAGACCAGGCCCGTACCATCCGCATCCCGGTGCACATGGTGGAAGTCATCAACAAGTTGGCGCGCGTCCAACGCCAAATGCTTCAGGACTTGGGCCGCGAACCCACTCCCGAAGAACTGGCCCTCGAACTCGACATGACGCCTGAAAAGGTTGTTGAAGTACAGAAGTATGGCCGCGAGCCGATTTCGCTGCACACGCCCTTGGGTGAGGACGGTGACTCCGAGTTCGGTGACCTCATCGAAGACTCCGAAGCAGTGGTTCCCGCGGACGCTGTCAGCTTCACGTTGCTCCAGGAGCAATTGCACTCGGTTCTGGACACGTTGTCTGAACGGGAGGCCGGTGTCGTGGCGATGCGATTCGGCCTGACCGATGGCCAGCCGAAGACTTTAGACGAAATCGGCAAGGTCTACGGTGTGACGCGTGAGCGTATCCGACAGATCGAATCCAAGACCATGTCCAAGCTTCGCCACCCATCGCGGTCGCAGGTTCTCAGGGACTACCTGGACTAGGAACCGCTTTCAGCAAGAGCACAGAGCGATCCGGCCGTGTCTTCGGCCGGGTCGCTTTTTGCTTCTGCGGGCTGAGCGGGTTCGGTAAGCCCATACGCAACAAGGCCCCTCCCGGAGGGAGGAGCCTTGCGATGCGTCGGATGTTGCTACCGAGACCCAGAGACCGGGCAGTTCTGGTCAGTCGACCGGAACAGGGGCATTCTCGTTGAGGCGTTCGGTTTCATCGTGCCAGTCCGAGGTCAGGGGACGAAGCGTAGCCTCGACTGCACGTGCGTGGTGGCCGCAGAAGAGCAGTTCACCGCCGGAGGTCTCGAGTACAGCGCGGACATATGCTTGGGCTCCGCAACGATCGCACCGGTCAGCGGCGTTGAGCGTGCGGGCTGCAACTGCTGTTGTCATGTCGGCCTCCTTAGTAGTTCTGTATATCCATATAACCAGTATTCGATGCAGAACCATGGCAAGGATGGGTGACTTTCGCTGTCCGCGTATCACATGTGAGTAACGTAACGGCGCATCGGATGGCTATAGGGAGTGGCTGCGCGTACCGGAACCGAGCGGCGGCTAGCCTAGTAGGGGCAGTGTTAGCGGTTTCGCGGTGTCGTGGTGACTACCCGCGCAAATGCGCCCGACAAGTACGTTTGAGCTACACCTGAAGGAGCACACTGCGAGTGGCACCGAATTCTGAATACAACGCCCGGCATCTTTCCGTCCTTGAGGGCCTCGAAGCTGTCCGCAAGCGCCCGGGTATGTATATCGGATCCACCGACTCCCGTGGCCTGATGCATTGCCTGTGGGAGATCATCGACAACGCCGTTGATGAGGCTCTGGCTGGTTTCGGCCATGACATCAAGGTCATTTTGCACGCGGACAACTCCGTGGAAGTACACGACGACGGCCGTGGCATTCCCGTGGACATCGAACCGAAAACGGGCTTGTCCGGCGTCGAAGTTGTGTTCACCAAACTGCACGCCGGCGGTAAGTTCGGTGGCGGTTCCTACACTGCCTCCGGTGGTTTGCACGGCGTGGGAGCTTCCGTGGTCAATGCGCTCTCCAGCCGCCTGGATGTGCAGGTGGACCGGGGGAGCAAGACCTATCAGATGTCCTTCCGCCGTGGAGAGCCCGGCCGGTTCGTTGACTCCGGAGCCAAACCAGGTCCCGCTGCGCCCTTTGAGCCATTCGTGGAGAACTCAGTGCTGGACGTGGTGGGCAAGGCAAAACGGGGAGTCACAGGGACCCGCGTCCGCTACTGGGCGGATCGGCAGATCTTCACACCGGACGCAAAGTTCTCCTATGACGACCTGGCCGCGCGCGCTCGGCAGACGTCCTTCCTGGTACCCGGCCTGAGGATCACGGTCCGCGATGAGCGCAAGCTTGCCGGTACCCCCGGCGAGAACGGCGTCCACGAGGAAGTGTTCCATCATGACGGCGGCATCTCGGAGTTCGTTGAGTTCCTGGCTGCCGACTCGGGAGTAACCGATGTGTGGCGTTTGCACGGCTCCGGAAAGTTCAAGGAAACCGTTCCGGTCCTGGACGAAAACGGTCACAGCAAAATAGCCGAAGTGGACCGCGACTGCGAAGTGGACATCGCCCTGCGGTGGGGCATTGGCTATGAGACCACCATGCGTAGTTTCGTCAACATTATCGCTACGCCCAAGGGCGGTACCCACCAGGCGGGCTTCGAAGCAGCATTGCTCAAGACCTTCCGTAAAGCTGTTGAAACGAACGCGCGGAAGCTCAAAGCGGGCAACGACAAGATCGAGAAGGACGATGTCCTAGCGGGCCTTACAGCAGTTCTGACGGTCCGGCTGGCGGAACCGCAGTTCGAGGGACAAACCAAGGAGATCCTGGGTACATCCGCGGTGCGGGCCATAGTGGCCAAGGTGGTGGAGAAGGAAATCACCGACAGGCTCAACTCGGCCAACCGCAATGATAAAGCGCAATCCGCCCTGCTGCTCGAGAAGATCGTCAGCGAGATGAAATCCCGCATCTCGGCTCGCGTCCACAAAGAAACCCAGCGCCGGAAGAACGCCCTCGAGACGTCCTCCATGCCCACTAAGCTCGCGGATTGCCGCACCGATGACGTTGCCCGTTCGGAACTCTTCATCGTGGAGGGCGACTCTGCGCTGGGTACCGCAAAACTGGCCCGCTCCTCCGACTTCCAGGCGTTGTTGCCAATCCGGGGCAAGATCCTCAACGTTCAGAAGGCATCGGTCGGAGACATGCTGTCCAACGCTGAGTGCGCCGCCCTGATCCAGGTGGTGGGGGCCGGGTCCGGGCGCAGCTTCGATATTGAAGCAGCCCGCTACGGCAAGGTCATTCTCATGACGGACGCCGACGTCGATGGTGCCCACATCCGGACGCTGCTGCTGACCCTCTTCTTCCGCTACATGAGGCCCATGGTTGAGCAAGGGCGCGTCTTTGCGGCCGTGCCCCCCTTGCACCGGGTGGAAGTTATCAATCCCGGGCAGAAGGCCAACGAAATGGTCTATACGTACTCGGAAGTTGAACTTCACGTCCTGCTGGCCAACCTCGCCAAGGAGGGCAAGCGCTACAAAGAGCCCATCCAGCGCTACAAGGGCCTGGGGGAAATGGATGCCCAGCAGTTGGCCGAAACTACCATGGACCCGCGGCACAGGACTCTGCGTAAAGTGGGCATCGACAGCGCCCAGCGTGCAGAGGAAGTCTTTGATCTCCTCATGGGCTCGGACGTTGCGCCGCGCAAGGAGTTCATCATCGCCGGTGCCGCCACCTTGGACAGGGAGCGCATCGACGCGTAACGGGGAAGGCCGCCCCTAGCCGAAAAGTCCCGGCACGATCAGCAGCGCGGTGGGAACGGCGAGCAGCATGGCCGACGCCGCCAGTACTGTAGCGCGGGCGCCGCGGGTCAGTTCCGGCTGTGGTGAGAGTAACCGGCTGACGCGTGACGCCGTCGTGCGCGGTGAGTCAGCGCCGCCCATGGCGCTGACTTGGTTGCCCTCGACGACGACGCCGCCCTCGCTCAGGGCGCCGGTCCCAATCGCGGGCTTCGATGTGCCGCTGGCCACGATGGCGATCGCCTTGATGAGCGTCCCTGTACTTTCGGAGCGGAGAGCGACGTCGTCGGCCAGCATTTCGATCAGGGAGTTCACCGCTGTTTGGGCGAGCCGTGTTGTGGGGAACCAGGGCAGGGCTTGCCGCCAAGCAGCAAAAGCCCACAGCAGCAGATCATGCCGTTGCGAGAGATGGGCGTTTTCGTGGATGAGTACCGCCCGGAGTTCGGCGGGTTCCAATGCGGCCATCAGGCCATCGGATAATACGGTCACCGAGCGGGCGCCACCGGGCAGGCAGTAGGCCACAGGGGAGTCGTGATTGATCACCACGGTGCGGGGACCGTCATCGGACGGGGACGCCAAAAGGGCCAGCAATTCGCGGTGGCGGCGGCGCTGGCGCTCTATTTTGTAGTAGGTCAGCAACAACGTGAACACCAAGTGGGCCGTCAGCAGGGCCGCCGCGGACAAGGCGAAAACGTGCCAGAAGCCCAGCGCCGTAGTGGGTTCGTTGTTGAGGACCATTCCGGCCAAGCGCTTGAGCCCGGCAATGAGGTTATCGCCGATGGGCTCGAGCCCGTAAACGAGCATGGCCCCGATCATGGAGAGGCCACCGGCAAGGGCGATGGCCTGCCAGAGAACCATGGCCGTGAATGGTGAGCGTGCCGGCCATTGTGCGCGCGAGAGGAGTACCGGTACCGGCCACGCCAAAATCAGTGCAAGGACCGCAAGCAGGTATGAGGTCCAGAACATAGTGGCTAATTGTAGCCGAGCAGTTTGCGCAGGGTAGCGGCTTCACTCTCTGTGACGGAACCAATGAAGCGTGCCAGCACTGCTTCGCGGTCCGGGGCCGAGCCAAGGACCTCGTGCATGAGTTCGGCGGTGTGGTCGGCACGGCTGGAGACCGCTTGGTAACGGTGGGGGCGCGTTCCGCGCTCACGCTCCACGAGGCCCTTCTTCTCCAGTCGCGAGAGCACTGTCAGGACCGTGGTGACTGCCAGGTCCTTACCTTGGTGTCCGGCGGTGCCGTCCGAGGCAGCAGAATCCTGTGCCAAAAGGTCACGCAACGTGTTGGCAGTTGCTGCTTGCTGGCCTGCCCAGAGCAAATCCATCACTGCTCGCTCGAGTTCCCCAAGACTTGCCATCAAAACTTCCCTGCCTTCCGCATCCCGGTTTCCATGCAAGAGTGCCGACGGGAGCGATGATCCAACATTCCATCACTAATTTACTGCTTTTCAACTTCTCATTCTACGCCAAGTAGAACTATTAGTGCGTCGCCACCCGGAGCGAGTCGTACTGCGCTGGGCCGCGTGTGTGACTTCACTTGAAGAAGCGACGTCGGCGCGGAGCGTTTGTTCTACACTGTGTAGAAGACAGAGTTTTCTACGGTACGTAGAAGTCAGTCTCCACTTCGGTCCGCCGCACAAAGGACAGCCATGGACGCCTTGGAAATCGCACGCTGGCAATTCGGCATCACCACCGTGTACCACTTCATGATGGTGCCGCTCACTATCGGCCTGGGCCTGGTGGTAGCCGTCATCCAGACACTGTGGTTCCGCACCGGGAAACCCGAATATCTCCGCATGACCAAGTTCTGGGGGAAGCTGTTCCTCATTAACTTCATCATGGGTGTGGCCACAGGCATCGTGCAGGAATTCCAGTTCGGCATGGCATGGAGCCAGTACAGCCGCTTCGTTGGAGACGTTTTCGGCGCGCCGCTGGCCTTGGAAGCTTTGCTGGCCTTCTTCGTCGAATCAACTTTCTTGGGTCTCTGGATCTTCGGTTGGAAGCAACTGAAGCGCGGTGTCCACCTCGCTTGCCTGTGGATCGCCGTCATCGGCTCGGTTTTCTCCGCGTACTTCATCATCGTGGCAAACTCTTGGATGCAGCACCCGGTCGGTGTCACCATGATTAATGGCCGGCCGGTGATGACTGACGCGTGGGCCGTCTTCACCAACAACACCGCTCTGGTGGCCGTACCGCACACCCTTCTGGGCGCTCTTGGCGTTGCGGGAGCCTTTCTGCTGGGCATTTCCTGGTACCACTTGTGGCGCCGCAGGAAGGACGGCATCGATGTTGTGGGCTCGGACGGCACACTGGTTGTCGGCGAAGCAACCATCCCCGGGCGCGACAGAGGCGATTACTCCGTATGGCTGAGGTCCTTGCGGATCGGAGCCGTCGTTGCCATGATCTCCTTCGCAGGAACCGCTGTGACCGGTGACCTCCAAGGCAAACTCATGTTCGTGCAGCAACCCATGAAGATGGCAGCTGCCGAGGCTGCGTGCCATGACGGCACCGGCTTTTCCGTCCTCAGCGTAGGCAACCTGGGTTCCACCAACTGTGACGACATCAAGGCCGTCATCGAAGTACCGGGAATCCTGTCCTTCCTTGCAAAGGGCGACTTCTCCACCGAAGTCAAGGGAGTGAACAGCCTCCTCGGCGAGTACCAAGCAAAGTACGGCACCCATGTGCCGAACAACCCGCTGTACGGTGACCGTGCCGGTCAGGAAATCCAGTACGTTCCCGTCATGCAGGTTACCTACTGGGGCTTCCGCATGATGATCGGTTTTGGTGGACTAGCCGCACTCGCCGCCCTGGTGGCCTTGTGGGTGACCCGCAAAGGCATCGTGCCGCAGTCCACATGGCTGATGCGACTCGCAGTGCTCGGAATCCTCGCACCGTTCGGTGCCAATGCAGCGGGATGGATCTTCACCGAGATGGGACGCCAGCCGTTCGTGGTTGCCCCGAACCCGGACATGAACGGGATCGATCAGGTCTTCATGTTTACCGCCGCAGCCGTCTCGCCCGGAGTCAGTGCGGGAGAGCTCCTGACATCCCTCATTGTCTTGTCCGCGATTTACGCGGTCCTGCTCGTGGTGGAGGTGAAGCTGCTGGTCAAGTACGTCCGCGGCGGCGTGGCCTCTGCCATGCCGGAACTGGGCAGGGACATGCAAGGCAACGACGCAAAAGACGACGATGCAAAAGACAACGACGACGACGGCGGTCACCGCGGGACCCCGGACGACGTTCTGGCCTTCGCCTACTAGGAAGCAGGGAGACTGACAATGGAACTGTTGCCAACCATCTGGTTCATCGCGATCGCTGTGCTCTGGACCGGCTACCTCTTCCTTGAGGGCTTTGACCTCGGGGTCGGCATGCTGATGAAGCTGTTTGCCCGCACCAACACTGAACGCCGCGTGTTGCTCAATACCATCGGGCCCGTCTGGGACGGGAACGAGGTGTGGCTACTGACGGCAGCAGGGGCCACGTTTGCAGCCTTCCCGCTCTGGTACGCCTCGCTCTTCTCCGCGCTGTACCTGCCTTTGCTCGCTGTCCTGGTGGCCCTGATCTTCCGCGCCGTCGCCTTCGAATACCGCGGCAAAGTGGATTCCGAGAAGTGGCGCCGGGGCTGGGACTGGGCGATCGCCGTCGGATCCTTCCTCGCTGCCTTTGGCGTCGGCGCCGCTTTGGCGCTCACCACCACTGGCCTGCCCCTGAACGCCAACGGCGATCGCACGGGGGGACCCATGTCCTGGTTCAGCGGTTATGCGCTCCTGGGAGGGTTTGCCGTCGTGGCGTTCGCCCTGGTCCATGCGCTGGCATTCCTCGCGTTGAAGACCGACGGCGAGGTGCGGCACCGGGCCCGGCGCTGGTTTGTGCGGCTGCTTCCGGTGGCCGTACTGCCGATGATCGGCTGGATGGTGGCCCTGCAGGTCCTGGCGGGCAAACCGTGGACATGGGCCATCGCTTCAGCAGGTGTGGTGGCAGCGGTGTTGGCTTGGCGTATGGCCCGCACAGGGTCGGAGGGGCGGGCCTTCAGCGCCCTTGGCGGGTTCCTCGTCTGCGCTACGGCTTCAATTTTCGGAGCAGCCTTCCCGGTGGTCGTTCCGTCCACCATCGATCCCGCGTTCAACCTGACCATCTCCAACGCCTCGTCCTCGAACTACACCCTCGGCCTGATGAGCATCGTCGCAGCCATCGGACTGCCATTGGTGATTGCGTACCAAGCATGGACCTATTGGGTTTTCAGGCGCCGTGTCAGTGCAGCACATATCCCTGAAGCGCACGGATTTCTTCCCGCAATCGCCGCCAAGGTGCTGGTCTCGAGCAAAGCAGCTCCCGACAGTGCACCTCTCGACGACGCCGCTCGCCCCGGCGATCGCCGGCCGCTGGCTTAGTGACCCCGATGAAGCCCGTCTTCCCCCCAGGCCCCACCACCCGCTCCGCCCTTTACTGGATCGGCTTGCTCTCGGCCCTGAAGGCACTATCGCTGGTACTCATTGCCCAAGCGGTGGCAGGCTTGCTCGCCCACTTCGCGTCCGGAGCCGCCGACGCGAACAGCGGGCTTTTCTGGGGCGCCGTCGGGGCAGTCCTTCGCTCCCTCGCCGTCTGGGGCCAAGGAGTCGCATCCCGCCGCGCCGCCTTGGGCGTCAAAGAGGAAATACGGGCGAGTCTGCTCAAGCGCTCGCTTGCCGGGGACATCGCAGGGCCGGAAAAGCCGATGAACGACGGCGGGCTGGCCGTCCTTGCCACGCGCGGCCTGGACGCGCTGGATGACTACTACACCCAATACCTTCCCGCACTCATCAACTGCGCCACCGTGCCATTGCTGATCGGGGCGCGGATACTCTTCGCGGACTGGGTCAGTGCCGTGGTGATCGTCCTGACGGTCCCACTGGTGCCACTCTTCATGGTGCTCATCGGCCGCCACACAGAGGACACCGTGCGTGCCGCCCAGACCACCCTCCGCAAACTGTCCGGGCACATCCTGGAACTTGCCAAGGGACTGCCCGTCCTGGTGGGCCTCGGCCGGGCCAGCGAACAGCGTGCAGCGCTGGAAGAAATCTCTGAGGAGTACCGTGGGCGAACCATGGGTACGCTACGCACGGCTTTCCTTTCGGCGTTGGCCCTGGAGCTCATATCGACCATCTCAGTCGCCGTGGTTGCCGTGTTCATCGGTGTGCGGCTCGTGTCAGGCGATATGCCGCTCGAGGCGGGCCTGCTGGCGTTGATCCTCGCTCCCGAGTGCTACCTTCCCCTCCGGGAGTTGGGCACCGCCCACCACGCCAGTGACGACGGGCGTGCAGCGCTGGAAACAACCGACGCTGTACTCGCCGCTCCCAGCCACCACCCCGTCACCGCTGCCGGGAACGGTGGGCCACTCGCCGACGTCGTAGTGACAGGGTTGGCGGTCACCTACGCCGGCAAGAGCCAAGCCGCCGTCGGGCCGCTGACCTTCACCGCCCCCCGAGGCGCCATAACAGCGCTCGACGGCGAGAGCGGCGCCGGGAAAAGTACCATCCTGCGCGTCCTGGCGGGGCTCATTGGGTCCGGGCAGGGCGCCACCGTCATCGGGACCGTCACAGGAGTCCACCCGGAATCCGTCGCATGGGTACCGCAGCACCCGGTCATGGCCTCGGACACCGTGCGGGAAGAGATAGAGCTCTATCTGGGGGAGACCGAACTCGACACCGCCGAGGCCGTTGCCCGCGTACTTCGCAGGGCCTCGGCAAGCCACCTCGCAGGCAAAGTACCCGCCGAACTGAGCCCCGGCGAGCTGCGCCGGGTGGCGCTTGCCCGAGGACTTGCCAGACTCGAGGCCGGAGCGAAAATCCTCTTGCTCGACGAGCCGACCGCCCACTTGGACCTCTCTGCCGCCGGCGCGGTCCGCAACGCCATTGAATCCCTGCGCGGCACCACAACCATTCTCTTGGTTGCCCACGACGCACAGACCAGGGCGCTCGCAGACTACGTCGTGCCCGTGGGCCGGGGCGGCTTGCCGGGGGCTGGCGGCACAGTCCAGGCTCCTGCCGTTCCGTACCTCGCCGAGTTGGATTCCGCCCGGGCCACCGAGGCGGCTCCGGGGTACCGGCAGGCGGATGCGGACGGGGTTCCTGAACGTGCCAGCGCGTCGACGCCGGCGAGTATCAGAGGCTTGTTGAGGGTCCTCGCGCCGGTTCGCGGAAAGTTCCTGGCCGCAGGCGCCTTGGCTGTCCTGGCGGCTCTGTTTGCTGTGGCCCTGTCCGGCTTGTCCGGTTGGCTGATCATCAGGGCCAGCCAGCAACCGCCCATTCTTTACCTGTTGGGCGCGATCGTGGGAGTGAGGTTCTTCGGCATCGGACGTGCCGTTTTGCGTTACTCCGAGCGGCTCCTCACCCATGACGCCGTCTTCTCGGCAATGACGCGACTCCGCGGTGCCCTGTGGGCAACCCTGAGCCGCCGAGCCCTCTCCCTGCGGCGGCTCCTGCAGGGCGGCAATGTGCTTGGTTCAATCGTGGATGACGTGGACACCCTCCGCGACCTCCTGCCACGAGTGGTCCTGCCTCCGGTCACTGCGGTGGGAGTGGGCGCGGCGGCTATCTGCGCGACCGCCATCATCGCGCCACCGGCGCTGCCTGCCACGATATCCGCCACCGTGATGGGGCTGGTACTCGCACCGATCGGAGCCGTCCTGGCCGACCGGAACGCCACTACATCGGAGCAGAAGATCCGCGCGGTGGTCCTTCGGGGAGTCGCGGTGGCGCTTAATGCCCGCGAGGATCTCAGCGCCAACCGGGTGAGTGAGCCCGTCCTCTCGGCCCTGCGCGCTAAAGACCGCGAGGCCACGGTTTCGGCCCTGCGGTCCGCTTGGGCGGAAGGACTGGGCCAGGCCTTGATTGTGCTCGGCTGCTCCCTTGGTGCTTTGTGGGCCGGAGTCCTTAGTGGACAGCCTCTACATGGCGGCCTGCCTCCGGAACTCACGGCGGTGGTTGTCCTGCTGCTGCTGGCCCTGGTGGAACCCTTCAGCGGGGTTGCTTCCGCCGCCCGTTTGGCCCCGGCCTTGAGGGCGGTCCTGGGCCGGGTTGGAACTTCGGGCGCCTTGGACGCGACCGCCGATGGCGGCACGAAACAGGCCGGAAAGATGCTCGACGCCGGTGTCCGTCACCTGGCCGACCGACCGGGCAACGCCGCGGGTGGGCCTGGCCAACCTGGCCTTGAACTCGTTGGCGCGGCGGCAGCATGGCCCGGTGGTCCGATCGTGTTTTCCGGTCTCACGGCTGAAGCGGGCCCCGGCCGTTGGCTCGTTGTCACGGGACCCTCGGGCGCAGGGAAGTCAACGCTCCTTTCCGTGCTGCTCGGATTCCTGCCAGTCACGGAAGGTGTGGCGCGTGTGACGGGTGTCGCCGCTTGGTGCCCCCAAGAGGCCCACCTCTTCGACTCCACCATTCGGGGAAACCTGCTCCTAAGCCGGCCTGCGGGAGCGAAGCCCGGCGAGGCCGAGATGCAGAAGGCGCTGGCCGACGTCGGACTTCACCGTCTGGTGCAGTCGTTGCCTGGTGGCTTGGACGCTCGGATTGGCCCGGGCGGCGCTTTCCTCAGTGGCGGCGAGAGGCAGCGCCTAGCCATGGCACGGACCCTCTTGACAGGTGCATCGGTGCTCTTGTTGGACGAGCCAACTGCCCACCTGGATTCGGCC
Organism: Arthrobacter sp. efr-133-TYG-104; assembly: GCF_030208915.1. Taxonomy (NCBI): domain Bacteria; kingdom Bacillati; phylum Actinomycetota; class Actinomycetes; order Micrococcales; family Micrococcaceae; genus Arthrobacter; species Arthrobacter sp. efr-133-TYG-104. The sequence goes on along the minus strand of NZ_JARVTA010000013.1, from coordinate 45,736 downwards.
TCGGCGCGGGAGATGATGGCGATTCTGAGGGCCGGACTTCGGGGTGTCACCGTAGTGCTCGTGACCCACAATCCGGAGGACATCGACCCATCTGACGTGCGGCTCGAGTTGTCCGGAAGAGCAGGGGCCGTAGTGACAGGAGAGCTGTTGGCTACTGAGGCGTAGATCAGCCATCCACGTCGTGGAGGTGATGGACGACGTCGTGCAGGAAGTACCGCGAAAACGTCAGCACCGTGAACGCTGATCCGTTGCTGCGGATCCCTGTGCGCTTCCAGTCGTCCTCCACTACCCGGGCAAATGATTCTGCGATCTGCTCGCCTTCGGCCTGAAGCTCGTCGGCAACGGTCTGCGGGTCCGAGGACCCATAGTCGCCGTCCACCGCGGCCTGGTCCTGGTCCCAATTCGCGAACCTTGCGTCGTCCTCGGTCAGCATGAGGTTAAGCCGTTGGTCGAAGAGGCTAAAGACGTCGCGGACATGGCACGCGTACTCCAGATCGGACCACGTATGGTCGTTTGGGCGCTCCGATGCTTCTCCCCGGCGCAGGACCGCGCGCCATCTGGGCAGCATGTTCAGTACTACGCCCGGGACCACCGAGGGAGTGACGGTGGAGGGATCAAAACCACAGTCGGGGCAGGGCTCGGAGAGCACCCACGTCCAGTCTTTTTCATCAGGGATGATCGGCATGCCGCCAGTCTAAGCTGATCCCGTTCACATGCCTCCCAGACGCTGACTGCCGGAGCCGAAACAGGTACCGGACTCCGGTTACTTCCCAACCGCTCCGAGAGTAAAGTTCGTCCCGGGAGGAGAGCCGGAAAGAGAAAGATATGCTCAAAGATCTGCAAGTTGGTGCCGTTCTACCGGCACAGGACCTGGGCCGGGCACGCGCGTATTACAGCGAGAAGCTCGGGCTGGAACCGGAGAACCCGGACGCCGAGGACAACCTCATGTACAAGTGCGGCGACGGAACCGGATTCTTCATCTACCAGACGTCGAACGCTGGTACGGCCAAGAACACACAAATGGGCTGGATGGTCAGCGACGTTGATGCCGCTGTTGCGGAGTTGAGGGAGAAGGGAGTGGTCTTTGAGGACTACGACTTCCCCGGGCTGAAGACCGAGAACAGCGTGGCAAGGATGCCGGACGGAAGCGCTGCTGCGTGGTTCCTGGACAGTGAGGGCAACATCCTGAGCCTCAACCAAACCCCATAGGAAAGCACAGCAGGAAGGACAACAGGAAGGGCAGCCAGGCCAGGCGTCCAGCTTGGCCTTACTGCCTTTCGCCAACAATGCGGTCCTTCGGCAAGATGCCGTTAGCGGCTAGTCCTCCTGCGTCCAGGCCATGCTCGGGCCCACAGCCTCGACCGGTTGCGATAACGGAACACCCGAGCCGTCACGGCGTCCGTGCTCCTGCGGGAGCGACCTTGCCACCCCCGCTGCGGACGATGCCTTCGCCGGGCCATGTCCTGCCCACGCAAGAAGCAAAGTGTCCTCGCCTTTGAGGAACCGGTGCACGCGCACGCCCCCGGTGGCCCGTCCCTTCACGGGATACTCCTCGAAGGCCGTTACCTTTGCGGTTCCCGGTGCCGTGCCCGGCAGGGCGCCTGAAGTCCCGGCGATGGTAACGACGACGGCCGCGGCATCATCGGCGCGGACGGCACCGAAGTGGATGGCTTCGTCGCCCGCGGCAAGCTTGATGCCGGCCATTCCGCCTGCTGTCCGTCCCTGCGGGCGGACGTTGGAGGCACTGAACCGCAGCAATTGTGCCTGTTTGGTCACGAACACAAGGTCGACGTCGTCCTCTTGGGCCGGTTCCACGGCGAGGACTGAATCCTTGTCCTTCAAGGCGATGATGTCCCAGTCTTCGCGGTTCAACGGATACTCGGGCTGGACGCGTTTGACCACGCCTTGAACAGTGCCTATGGCCAGAACCGCATCCAATGGGACGAATGCCACCAGCGACTCACCCTTGAGCAACGTGATGAAGTCTTTCGCCGGGACGCCGCCGGCCAGGTTCGGAAGGCCGGAGACCGGCGGCAGGACGGGCATGTCCATGACCTGCAACCGCAACATGCGGCCTTGAGAGGTGACCGCGCCGATTTCTCCCCGTGCTGTGGTTTTTACCACGGAGCGGAAGACATCATGCTTTGTCCGGGGACCGGATTCAGCGAGCGGCTCCTGGTTGGATGTCCTGGCAATTTGGCCCGAAACGCTGAGCAACGCCCAGCAAGGATCGTCCGGGATTTCCAGGGGCAGCGCTGCACCTTTGCCCTTGGGACCAGGCGCAGCAGCGGCGAGGGCTGCAGCCACCGTGGGGGAGACGGCCTCTGATTCCAGCAGCACTGTACGCCGGGGCGTGCCGTACTTTTCGGCGACGGTGGCGAGTTCGCCGGACACCACATCGCGGAGCAGCTCGTCAGAGGCAAGGATGGCCTCAAGGGCTTCGATTTCGCGTCGGAGTTCGTCCTGCTCTTTTTCCAACTCAAGGCGGGAGTACTTGGTCAACTGCCGGAGGCGCAGTTCCAAGATGTAGTTGGCCTGGATCTCGGTGAGATCGTAGATGGACATGAGCCGTTCCCGAGCAGCCGAGGCTTCGTCGGACGAACGGATGATCTGGATAACCTCATCGATGTCCACGATCGCGATCAGGAGGCCCTCCACCAAGTGGAGGCGGTCCTTCTTCTTGCCCAGGCGGAACGAGGTGCGGCGCCGCACCACATTCAGGCGATGTTCCACATAGACCTGCAGCAACTGCAGCAGCCCGAGAGTTTGCGGCTGGCCGTCAACAAGAGTGACGTTGTTGATGCCGAAGGAATCTTCCATGGGGGAGTAGCGGTACAGCTGCTGCAGCACGGCGTTCGGATTAAAGCCGTTCTTCAACTCGATAACGAGCCGCAGGCCGTGGTTACGGTCCGTCAGGTCCACCACGTCGCTGATGCCCGTTAGTTTCTTGGCGTTGACGGCGTCCTTGATTTTCTCAATGACTTTTTCCGGCCCCACCATGTAGGGAAGCTCGGTAACCACCAAGCCGGTCCGCCGCGCCGAAAGCTGTTCCACCTCGACTTTTGCCCTGGTTTTGAACGAGCCCCGGCCCGTGGCGTAGGCATCGCGGATTCCGTCAAGGCCCACAATACGGCCACCCGTTGGCAGGTCCGGGCCGGGGATGAAACGCATGATCTCGTCCAGCGTGGCGTCCGGCTTCGCGATGAGGTGGCGTGCCGCAGCGATGACCTCCACCAAGTTGTGCGGAGCCATGTTGGTTGCCATGCCCACAGCGATTCCGGTGGTTCCGTTCACCAACAGGTTGGGGAACGCTGCGGGGAGGACCTCCGGCTGGGTCAGCTGGTTGTCGTAGTTCGGAACGAAGTCCACCACGTCTTCATCCAGGTGGTCCGTCATGGTCAACGCGGCGGCGGCGAGTCGTGCTTCCGTGTAGCGCGGGGCGGCCGGGCCGTCGTCGAGCGAGCCGAAGTTGCCGTGGCCATCAATCAAAGGCAACCGCAGCGAGAAGTCCTGGGCCATGCGCACCATGGCGTCGTAAATGGCAGCGTCACCGTGGGGATGGAGCTTACCCATGACCTCACCCACCACGCGCGCGCTCTTGACGTGTCCACGGTCCGGGCGCAGTCCCATGTCGGCCATCATGTACAGGATGCGCCGCTGGACGGGCTTGAGGCCGTCGCGTGCGTCCGGGAGGGCGCGCGAGTAGATAACCGAGTAGGCGTATTCCAGGAAGGAACCTTCCATCTCGGAAGTGACGTCGATATCAACGATGTTCTCGGTGAAGTCGCCGAGGGGCTCGCCCTTGCGTGCGGAAGTTTGGCTGCGGGCCATGGGGTCGGTGAATCCTTGAAAGTTGTACTGCGGATGTTTTAGCTAGGCTAAGCCTATGGTGGATCAGCCCGGCGTCGGCATTTATCCGGAATATTGGGAGGCCGATGTCGTCCTGCGCGACGGCGGGACCGCCCACCTACGCCCTATCAGGCCCCAGGATGCCGATGCTTTGCAGGCCTTCCACGCGGCCCAGTCCCAAGCCTCCATCTATATGCGGTTCTTCTCTTTCAAGCCCAAGCTCTCGGGCAAGGAAGTGCGGCGGTTCACTGAAGTGGACCACGTCAGCCGGGTGGCTTTCGTCATCACCATCGGGGGCGAGATTATCGGGATCGGCCGCTATGACCGGCTCGATGACCCGCTGGAGGCCGAAGTCGCCTTCAACATTTCAGACGCCCACCAAGGCCGCGGAATTGGCTCCATCCTGTTGGAGCATTTGGCTGTGGCCGCCCGTGAGAACGGGATTCGCCGCTTCACGGCCGAAGTGCTGCCGGACAACAGGAAGATGCTCATGGTCTTTGCCGATGCCGGCTATGACCTCAAACGGCAGTTCGACGACGGCGTGGTCTCGGTCGAGTTCAACATCGACCCCACGGAGAAGTCCCGGGCGGTCATGGAATCCCGGGAACACCGTGCGGAGGCGCGCAGCGTCCGCGACCTTTTGTCGCCGTCGTCGGTGGCTGTGATCGGTGCCAGCCGTAAGTGGGGAAGCATCGGCCACCAACTGCTCGAACACATCATCGAGGGCGGGTTCAAAGGCCCGGTGTACGCCGTCAATCCGGAGGCTTTTGAACTGGCGGGCATGATCTCGTTCGCCAAACTCTCGGACATACCCGGGCCGGTCCAGTTGGCCATCATCGCTGTTCCCTACGATGAGGTTCCCAAGGTGGTGGAGGACTGTATCGGTGCCGGCGTCAAGGGCATTGTGGTCGCGACGGCGGGATTTGCCGACGACGGCGAACGCGGCCTTGCGCGTCAACACGACTTGGTCCGGCGCGCCAGGGCTAACGGGATGCGGGTCATCGGCCCCGAATCGCTGGGGATCGTCAATACACACCCGGCAACTTCCCTCAATGCATCCATGGCCCCTGCCATGCCCCGGCGCGGCAGCCTGGGCCTCTTCAGCCAGTCCGCGGCCGTGGGTGTGTCCGTCTATGCTGCGGCAAGTCGGCGCCGGCTGGGTTTGTCATCGGTGCTGTCGGCCGGTAACCGCGCCGACATCTCGGGCAACGACGCCATGCAGTATTGGGAGGACGACGCCGATACCTCCGCGGTGGGTTTGTACCTCGAATCAATCGGCAATCCTCGCAAATTCTCGCGGTTGGCACGGAGGTTGTCGCGGAACAAGCCCGTCATTGTTGCCAAGTCCGACGTCACGGGCCTTTCCCTGCCGCCCGGTCATGCCGTCCGGACCACCCAGGCTCCACCGGCTGCGCTGGATGCTATGTTGCGCCAAGCCGGGGTTATCCGGGTGGACACGATCGAAGAACTGATGGACATCGCGCAAGTGGTTTCCACGCAGGCTTTGCCCAGCGGTCCGGGTGTAGCGGTGTTTTCCAACTCCATGGCCCTGGCGAAAGTGGTTGCCGACAGTGCCGGTCCGCACGGGCTGGACGTGAAGCGCTTTGTCACTGATGTGGACCTTGAAGCCGGCATGTCCGTTGCCCTGCCCGCATTGCGCGCCCGCCTGCAAGAAACCTTGGGCGAGGACACGGTGCACGCAGTAGTGGCAGCTCTCCTGCCCGTCCGAGGCCTCACGGTTGAAGCGTTGGCCGGCGTTCTTGCCGAGTGCGCCTCCCGGGCCGGGAAACCGGTGGTGGCCGCATTCACAGGAATCCTTGATCCCTCGATCCAGGTGGAAGGCTTGGTCGGGGGCGAAGGAGGGACCTACCTGCCGTGTTATTCCAGCGCGGGGACGGCTGTTGCGGCGCTGGCCGCGACCGTCCGGTATGCCCAGTGGCGGGATCGCGACCAAGGGCTCTTCCTTGACCCGGATGGATGCGACGTAGACGGGACAGGGGAGCTTCTGGCGTCGATGCTGGCCGACCTCGAAGGCGATGAGCTCAGGAAGCTCGACGCCGGTGCTGCCGCGACGTTGCTGTCCGGCTACGGCATCGAGGTGCTGCCGTCTGTGGGCTTCGCAACCCCGGATGAAGCGGTGGTGGCGGCAGAGGAAATGGGCTGGCCGGTGGTCCTGAAAACCACGGAACCTTCCCTTCGGCACCGGCTTGACCTTGGTGGCGTCCGGCTTGATATCCAGGATGCTGAATCACTGCGGCAAAACGTCGCCCAGATGCGCAGGGCTTTGGAACCGTACGGGTCCCCATCCCTTGAAGTGCAAGCAATGGCGCCAGTGGGACAGGCTTGCACCCTCCGCGCCATGGAGGATCCGCTGCTGGGACCGGTGGTCTCGTTTGGGCTGGCAGGGGATGCCGTGAACCTCCTGGATGACTGGGCCCATCGGGTTCCGCCCCTCTCCACAGTGGACTTGCATGATGTGATCCGCTCTCCCCGGGCATCACGAAAGCTTTTCGGCTACCAAGGCTTGCCGGCCGTGGACGTTGCAGCATTGGAAGACATTGCAGCTCGGCTGGCGAAGCTTAAGGACGACCACCCGGGCATTGCCCTGGTGGAGTTCAACCCGGTCCTCGCCGGCGCGTCAGGAGCGGCAATCCTCGGCGCGGAAGTCTGGATCGGGAACGCGGCGCAGCGGACTGACAGTGCCCGCCGGGCCATGCGCGGCTAGCCGCCGAGTTGTGTCCACAGGGCTGGGATGCGGTTAGGAAGTCACCGGGCGATCTGTGAAAATGGGGGAATGAGCACGCAGTCTCCGACGCCCCACTCGGGCCCATCCAACACCGGGTCCCACACTTCCCACCACCACACCTCCCAAGGGCAGAGCTTGGCCCAAGCCCTGGAACAGTCGGGTTTCTACCCACGGTTGGTGTCCGACGTCGTGGATGATGCCCTGGACGGTCGCGAATGCTTGTCGCACCTCGTGCATCTGGAGACCCATTTCGACCGGGCTGAAGTCCGTCGGCACATTACCGTCCTGGTGCTCACCGAGGACATGCTGGTGATCACCCACGTGGATGACCAGCAACTGGACGAGGCAGGCGAACAGATCGTCGCTCAAATCTCCACCGAGTCGGTGCCAGTGGCCCAGATCCGTTCAGTCGTGCTGAGCTACATCTATGCCCAGCCGCAGGATTACAAGCCGTCGGACCCGGTACGCGAGCTGACCGTCTCCATTGCCTGGTCCGGTGGCCAGCGGCTGGATATGGGACCTGCCAGCTGCGGTGATCCCCAGTGCGAAGCCGATCACGGCTACAGCGGCACAATCGCCCAGGAGGACATTGTGTTGCGCATCAGTGCTGAGGCAGACGGGCTCCAGGCCGTTCAAGACGCAAAAACGTTTGCCCGCGCGCTGCGTGCAGTCAATACCGGCAACGCGGCTCCTCTCCAGCACTCGGCCGTTCCGGCGCCCCGGCCCCGTTCAGGCGTTTTCAGTAACCGCCTGAACCGTGGACACCAGCGTTGAGCGATCCGCAAACGGACGTACCTTCAGCGCCACTGTTCGGAAGCAGGTCGATCGCCGAAGTCATGACCAGTTCCGCCGCGGCGTTGGGCGTGCCCGGTTTTGACAACCACCTTGGGCTGCTCCCCACGCAGCGTGTCTGCGTGGTCCTCGCCGATGGCCTGGGACGGAACCTGCTCAAACAAAAAGCTTCACATACGCCCTTTTTGCGCTCTGTCGCTGCAGCAGGGCAAGGGAACATTCCGGTGTGGATAGACTCGGCTTTCCCCAGTACGACGGCGGCGTCCCTCGCCAGCCTGGGCACCGGCCTTCCCGCCGGTCAGCACGGGATGGTGGGCTACGACGTCCTCGATCCTGCCCAGGACAAAGTGGTGAACCTGCTTGGCAACTGGGACGCAGGGGTGGACCCGCAACAATGGCAGCCCTGCCCCACTGTCTTTGAGCGGGTGGCGGCGGAGCTTGACGTCATCACTGTCAGCCTGCCTCAGTTCGGGAATTCCCCCATGACGCAAGCAGCCCTGCGGGGTAGCCGCTTCGCGGGTGGAACCACCCTGCACGCGCGCACGGCTGCTGCTGCCGAAGCCATGTCCGGGTCCCAGAGGTCCCTCATGTACTTCTACGTCAACGAACTGGACAAAGCGGGCCACCGTTATGGATCCCAGTCGGAGCGGTGGGAGCATCAGCTGGAAGAGCTCGATTTCACCATCAAACGCCTCGCCGCCACCCTGCCCGCCGGGACCACGATCGTCGTGACCGGAGACCACGGGATGCTGGATGTTCCGGAGTCCCAACGCATCGACTATTCCGCCGATGAGTCGCTGGTCTCCGGTGTAAGGCACACCGCCGGGGAACCCCGCATGGTTCATCTTTACTTGGAACCGGACACCAATGAGACCCACCGGGAGGCGCTCATTGCTGCCTGGCGCCGGCGTTTTGGCGAACGTATTTGGGCCTTCACAAGGGAGCAGGCAGTAGACGCCGGATTGTTCGGCGCCGTCCGCTCGGAGGTCGCCCCGAGGATTGGTGACGTCATGATCGCGGCCCGGGATACCTTAGCCCTTTATGACACCCGAAGAGTAAGGCCGGCGTCCCTGGAAGTTGTAGGACAGCACGGATCACTGACCAAGGCCGAGCGCGAGATCCCGCTGCTTTGTTTCACGGCTACGGGCAAGCGCAGCTGACCGCGGTTTCGGGGGTGTGCGTTCCGGGGTTGTGCCTTCGGGGATCGGGCCCGAACAGGGACGCTTAATCTCCGCGGGCTCCAAAAACGATTTCGTCCCAGCTGGGAATACTTGAGCGTTTAGGCCGGGACGGTTGCCGCTCCGCGGAAACATCGGGCTCTTTATGCTTGGCAGTGGCCTTTGAGTCCGGCGACTCTAAGCTTGGTGTCTCTGAGCTTGGTGTCTCCGGGTCGGTGGCCTTTGTCCCTTGAACCTTGGTGCCCTGAGTCTGTATCTCGGCAGTGTGCGTGACTGCGTGTTCGGTACCGGATGGGTCCGCGGCTGTGGGTCCATCACCACCGCTGCCGAGAAGCTCATCCAGGCCGGCAGGCTTCCGTGCGCCGGGCCCTGAGACTGTCCGCAGGGGACTGGCCACCACGGTGATTTCCCGCGTGTCCGTACTGACGCCCTCATGGAGTCGCAAGGAAGCGTCGCCGTCGTCGCCTGTGTCCGAGTGCATCGGCGCCAAGCTGAGCCGCGAAAGTATCGAGGGCCTGCCGTCCCTGCGGGAGCGCGTGGCAGGCGTCGGATCGACTTCCGGGTCCGCACTGGCGGGTTCCTCGATTGCGCCGACGTCCTCGGGCCTCGGGTGGGCAGCGGGAACATTGGTCAAGAGGACTGCTAAGGCGTCGTCCGCCTCTTCGTCCACGCCCAAGCGCTGGCCGCGCCGGGAACGCAGCATCTCCAGCAGGCTGTCCGAGTCCTTGGCTGACGTGCGCGCAGCGGTCTCAGCGTCGGTTTCGAAGTCGAAGGGCCGATCGGACACGGCGGTGAGGCGCCGTGCAGGCACTGGGCCGTCCAAGGGCTCAAGTTCGCTCAACTGCTGGGCCCAGCGGTTGGCGTTCTGCAGGGATTTCCGTTGCGGACTGAACGTCCACATAGCCGGTGGCTCCTCGCCGATGCTGCCGTGGGCGCCCGGAATGGTTTCGAAGCGCGCCACGACCGTCCACGTACCGTCAGCGCGACGCCAAGAGTCCCACTCCACCGTTGAGGAGTCGATGCCGTGCGCTGCGAGCCGGTGGTTCACCATCTCGCCGAGGCTCGCCGGGTTGTCGCCGAACGCCGAACGGTAGACGTCGTGGCCGGGGACCGGGGAAGCGATCTCGATATTGCGTGCCTGCCGAGCCACATATTCACGTTCGGCAAGGACGGGACCTTCATACCGTTGCACGCTGGCGAGGGGCAGTCCCGAGAGTTCAGCGACTTCTGCGGCGGTTGCTCCGCCGCGGATCCGCGCCTGGATGTCCCGTGGTGACATGGCGATGGGGGAGTTGGCGGCGCGTGCCGCCACTTGGGCGGGGGTCCGGCTGGTGGCAGCCCTCAGGGCCTCGTCGATCGGAAGCTGGAACATCGCACCGCCGGGTCCGCTGAGAAGCAGATGGCCGCCGTCGTCGTGGACGCCTACCAGTCGTAGATCCTGCATAACACCCTCCACCACATGGCATAACTGACATTCGAAACTCTGCCACCCGCGCAGGCCTTTTCCTATTAGGACAAGGGGCGTGCCGTGATATTCCGGCAAAACATTCGGGTGAATATCTTGGCGGGCGTCTGGCTGGCGTTCTGGCGAAGGTCCGCCTGAAGAAGTGCGGCCCTGGCGAAGCTCTGGACTTTTGCGGTACGGCGGAGGAAAATCTGGCCGGTATCGGGCACAAATCCGCGTACCCCGGCGTTGGACCCGTACACCGGAAACAAAGGTTTGCGCCAGTCCGGCAATCTATCCATTGCAGGTTCGGAGGATGAAAAAGACGATGGCCACGGATTACGATGCCCCTCGGAAAACTGAGGAAGACGTCAGCGAAGACTCCCTTGAGGAGCTCAAGACGCGCCAGCCAGGGAGTCAGTCCTCAGCGGTGGACGTGGACGAAACAGATTTAGCTGATGCTTTCGAGTTGCCGGGAGCCGATCTTTCCGGAGAAGAGCTCCTCATCCAGGTCACGCCGCCCCAGGCTGACGAATTCACGTGCTTCAACTGTTTCCTGGTCAAGCACAGGTCGCAGATTGCCGCGGAGCGGGATGGCCACCTGTACTGCTCCGAATGCGAAAGCTAGATTGGGCGCGCGTCAGGCTCGGGGGGAGGTCAACGCAGAAACAAGTGCATCCGGCCTACGGGTTGACGTTAGCCAGTACGGGGTGCGGTCCGCAGGGTCGGTGATCTCGATCTTGACCACAGGGTCCACCCATCCCCGGAAGCACATGTAGGCGAGGCCGTTCAGGCGTGTACCGCGCTCGGCGGAAGCAGCGCTTTTTTCGAAGCCCTCCACGGTGCCCACGAACTCGCGGTCGATGGTTGCGCGTCCCACGCGCAGGGTGTCTTGGGTGACCGAGATGGTGGGCGTTGAGAGCAACAGCATGGTTGTCATGAGCGCAAAAAGGACAAGGGCCGCAATGATGGCCGCGGCCGTGCTGATGGGTCCGAACATCAAGAGCCCTGCGCTGGACAGCCCTACCACCACAATCCAGATCCACGCCGACGGCCACAGCTTCTCTGTATAGATTGGCTGGGAGGATGACGCGGTGTTTCCGGCGGGCATGGAGGCGGAAGGGTCAGACGTACGCATGGATCCAGCTTATCGGTCCACGCCAAATCGGGACGCCCCGTCCGTGGAGGGCAACGTAGAATAAACCACTGTGAGCAACGAGACCGCAGTACTAAGGACAGAGGCCGGACCCGCAAACGGGGACGGCGCGGATACCCCGGCAAGCTATGGGACCCCTACCGTTAACGTCCAGTTGAAAATGCTCGACGACGGCCTGGAAGCGCCGTCGTACGCGCACCCTGGCGACGCCGGGGCGGACCTGCGCGCACGCGAAGATGTGCACTTGGCCCCGGGCGAGCGGAAGCTGGTTCCAACAGGCGTTTCCATCGCCTTGCCGAATGGCTTCGTTGCCCTCATCCACCCCCGCTCGGGCTTGGCAACCAAGCACGGCTTGACCGTGGTCAACGCACCGGGAACGGTGGACGCCGGGTACCGCGGAGAGATCGCCGTGACCCTCCTCAATACGGACACAGCCAAGCCCATAGAGCTCAAGCGCGGCGATAGAATTGCACAGATGGTGATTCAGCGGGTGGAGTATGCACAGTTCGTCAACGTCGACCAGTTGTCCGATTCCATACGCGGTACCGGCGGCTTCGGTTCCACGGGCGGCTTCACCACACCACAGGCGTAAATAGTCCACCCTAACGGCGGGCGGCACCCATGTAAGGGTTGCCGCATTGCCGTTGTTGACTGTGGTTGCGGTTTACTTGGGGACAGACCACTACTAAGGAGAAAACCCGATGCTTTTTGGGCGCGGCAAGAAGTCCAAGGCCGAGAAGACCGGTACCGCTGGAACGCTCGGCGAATCCGACTCCGCTGAAGTACAAGGATCCGCGGTTGCCGGGACAGCAGCCAAGGGGGACTTTCGGGGGAGCAAGGGTCCTTTGGACATTAGCGAAATCGAGAGCCAGGACGGCTACGTTGACCTTGGGGCGCTGCTGATTGCACCGGCCGATGGCCTCCAGTTGCGGCTCGAAGTCGAAGAGGCCACGCAGCGCGTTGTGGCGGTCACCATGGATCTGGGCGGCTCCAGCCTCCAGCTCCAAGCGTTTGCAGCCCCGCGCTCTGAGGGTCTCTGGGATGAAATTCGCGAGCAAATCAGTGAATCGGTAGCGAGCCAGAATGGAGAGACCGAAGAAATTTCGGGGAGCTTCGGGCCCGAGCTGGTGGCGAAACTGCCCGCAGAAGCCACAGATGGAAGCCGGGGCTTCCGCGCGGCCCGATTCGTCGGCGTCGACGGTCCCCGTTGGTTCCTTCGGGGCGTGCTGGGCGGCGAGGCTGCGCTGAATCGCGAGGCCGCGGCCGACCTGGAAGAGTTGTTCCGGCGCGTAGTGGTGGTTCGCGGTGAAAGCCCGATGCCGCCGCGGGAACTCCTGCAGCTGCGGGTACCCAAGGATGCTGCCGTTCCAGGACAGGCAGGTGCCCCCGCCGGTGAGGCCGCGATGCACCAGCCCGAACGAGGACCGGAGATCACCCAGATTGGCTGACGCGACGGCAGGGAATGGATCCCTCCAGCAGCAAGGGCATGGAGTCAAGGACCTCCCTGCCCGTGGCCGGGCAGAATGCTACGGATTCGTCGATTCGGTGACACATCAACCACCCAGCCAGCAGCCTTTCTTTTCCGCGCTGATAGTCGACCACGTCCAGGCCGGATCCCCGGCAGCCAGCGGCGCCAGAAAGCCAAACCCACGGCTACGCGTCATTTGGCTTGGCCGGGATCGGGTGCCGGGCATCAAGGCCGGGGTGGAGGTCCATCTCAAAGGCATGGTCACCGAGGTCGAAGGCCTTCCGGCCATGTTCAATCCCCGTTACGAGATACTTTCCACCCAGGAGCACTAAAAACGTGGCCAACGGATCAGAACCGACAGACCCAGCCAAACCAACAGGTGCCCCGAACCCAGCGGTGGTTCCGCCAACGTCCGGGCCAACGATGTCCGAACTGGCTGCCGGGTACGCCGAGCGGGCCGGTATCCAGCGGAACAGCTCAGGGCATGTAGACATGCTGAAGTCCGCCGGCGGAGTGCAAGGCATTGCCGAGAGCATCCTGCCGGGGCTTGTTTTCCTCGTGGCATTCACCATGTCCAGGGACTTGACATTGTCGCTGGTGGCTGCCTTGGCTGCTGCCGCAATCTTTACGGTCATCCGGATCGTCCAGCGACGTCCGCTGACCCAAGCCTTGGCAGGCGTGGTGGGCGTCGGCATCTCGGCGTGGTTGGCCAATACGACAGGCAGGGCTGAGGACTTTTACGTTCTGGGATTCTTTACGAACGTCGCCTACATAGCGGCAATGGCGTTGTCGGTGGTGGTGAAATGGCCCATCGCCGGACTCCTCTTCGGGTTCGTCCGCAATGAAGGCTTCGACTGGCGAAAAAATCCCGCGCGCCTCCGGACCTATGCCAACGGCACCTGGATCGTGGTCGCTGTCCTTGCCTTGCGACTCGTGGTCCAGGTGCCGTTGTACCTCATGGGTGAGCCCGGGTTAACAGCGTTGGCAACCACGCGGATCCTGATGGGAGCTCCGCTATACATCCTCGGCCTGTGGGTGGCTTGGCTTGTCACCAAGCCCGCGCCTCAGCCGTCGAAGCCGTCGTCGTCCGCGGCCTGATCCGGTGACTCCTGGTCGTCGTCGCGGGGTCCATGTCCGGCAACGGAGGCTGGAGACAGCAGGCCCCTGAGGTCGTCTTCGGCGGCAAGGGTGGTCACGAAGAACAGTTCGTCACCGCCGTCGAGAACATCGTCCCGCGTAGGCGTGATCGGCACGTGGTCCCGCAGGATAGCCACCAAAGTGGCGTCCTCAGGCCATTCGATGGCACCTACCGTGCTGCCGATAATGTGCGAGTCATGTGGAACGGTGAATTCCACGATGGACGCCACACCGGTCTGCAGTGTCAGCAGGCGCACGATGTCGCCGATCTCAACCGCTTCCTCCACCAAGGCCGTCATGAGTTGGGGTGTGTTGACTGCCACGTCGACACCCCAGGAATCGTTGAACATCCAGTCGTTCTTGGGATTGTTGACCCGCCCGACCGTACGGCCCACACCGAATTCCGTCTTGGCCAGCAGCGAAACCACGAGGTTGACCTTGTCGTCACCGGTGGCTGAAACCACGACGTCGGCATCCTCAAGCTTCGCGTCCTGCAGGGTGCTCAACTCGCAGGCGTCTCCAACCAACCAGCGGGCTCCACGCAAGCCGCTGCGACCAATGACTTCGGGCTTCAGGTCGATCAGGAGAATCTGGTGGTTGTGGGCCAAGAGCTCACGCGCTATGGACGAGCCGACGCTGCCTGCGCCAACTATGACAACTTTCACTACAACTCCTTGATGGGTGCTTTGGCGAGGATCCGGCTGATCTCTGTGGTCCGGTCCAGGCTCAGCATCGCGTGGACTGTGTCGCCTTGCTGGTAAGCCGTTCCGGTTTCCGGCAGCATTCCTTCGCCAAACCGGGTCAGGAATGCGATACGGATACCAGCAGCGGCCTCGATGGAACTGAGGCTGTGCCCGATCCAGCCTTCATGAAGATCGATTTCGGCCAGGACCAAACGTCCCGACGGTTCGCGGTAATCACCGGCAAGGTGCTGTTCGGGGAGGATGCGGCGCAGGACTTGGTCAGCGCTCCAGCGCACAGCCGCAACCGTGGGAATGCCCAGGCGCTGGTAGATTTCCGCCCGTCCGGGATCGTAGATACGCGCCACCACGTGGCCCACGTGGAAGGTTTCACGGGCCACGCGTGTGGCGAGGATGTTCGAGTTGTCTCCACTGGAGACTGCAGCGAATGCGAAGGCTTCCTCGACGCCGGCCCTCTTGAGGGTGTCCCGGTCAAATCCGACGCCCGTGACCTTGCGTCCCGAGAAAGTGTTGCGCAGGCGCCGGAAGGCACGTTCGTCCTGATCGATCACTGCCACGGAATGGCCTGCGTCCTCCAGAGTGTGTGCCAGGGTTGCGCCAACACGGCCGCAACCCATGATCACGAAGTGAGCCACCATGTCTCCTAAAAAGTATCGTCCTGCCGCTTGTGCTGCCGCTTCGTAAGACTTTACCGTTGGAGTGCCCGTACGGCGGCGACCACCGTCATGACATCGCCGTGGATTCAGAGTAGTTTTGCGGGGTGCTGACTATTCTCAACGCCGCAAAGCGGATATTGGTAGGCAAGCCGGTCCGGAACGACCGCTTGGCCCATACCTTGCTGCCCAAACGCATCGCTTTGCCGATTTTCGCCTCTGACGCCCTTTCGTCGGTGGCCTATGCCCCTGATGAAATCCTGCTGACATTGGCGTTGGCCGGGGTGAGCGCCGTGGCTATCTCGCCGCTGGTTGGCCTCGCCGTCATGGTGGTGTTGCTCACAGTTGTTGCTTCCTACCGGCAAAATGTCCACGCATATCCCTCCGGCGGTGGGGACTATGAAATCGCGAACGTGAACCTTGGGAAATACGCAGGCCTCACGGTCGCCGCCGCGCTCTTGGTTGACTATGTGCTCACGGTCGCCGTGTCCATGTCATCTGCGGCCGCGTATGTGACAACGGCCATACCGTCGATGCACGGACAGCAGGCTGTCATCGCCACTGTGGGCGTTGTGGTCCTAGCGTTGGTTAACCTCCGCGGCATTAAGGAAGCGGGTTCGGTGTTTGCCGTTCCTACCTATATCTTTATGGCTTCCATCCTGGGCATGACCGCCGTCGGTATCTTCCAATTTGTCACCGGGCAATTGGGGCAGGCGCCGTCGGCTAACTTCACCATCGTGCCGCAGCAGGGTTTCGACCAAGGCTTGGTGGGACTGGCCGGTGGATTCCTGCTGTTGCGTGCCTTCTCCTCCGGCGCCGCTGCACTGACCGGCGTCGAGGCCATCAGCAACGGCGTGCCGAACTTCAAGAAGCCCAAGAGCAAAAACGCGGCCACTACATTGCTGCTGCTCGGTGCCATCGCGGCTGCAATGCTTGCCGGGATACTCTTCCTGGCCAACGCCACCAAGGTGCATATCGTCCAGGATCCAGCCACGGAATTCCTCGTTGACGGCAAACCGTTGCCGGACGGCTATGTCCAAAACCCTGCAATCAGCCAGATCGCCGACACCATCTTCGGGGCCGGATCGATTCCTTTCTACATCGTGGTGGCGGCCACGGGCGTCATCCTCGTTTTCGCATCCAACACTGCGTTCAACGGTTTTCCGGTATTGGGCTCCATCCTCGCCCAAGACGGATACTTGCCCCGGCAGCTCCGTACCCGTGGTGACAGGCTTGCTTTCAGTAACGGCGTGCTGGCCCTGGCGGCGGGGGCGCTGGTCCTGATCCTGTCGTTCAACGCAGATGTCACCAAACTCATCCAGCTGTACATCGTGGGCGTATTTATCTCCTTCACCGCCAGCCAGCTCGGCATGATCCGGCACTGGGGGCGGCAACTGAAGCTGGCCAAGGACAAAGCCGTCCGCAGGCGCATCATCAAGTCCCGAACCATTAACATGGTCGGTTTCGGCATGACGGCCTTGGTGCTGGCTATTGTCCTGATCACCAAGTTCGAACAGGGTGCGTGGATCGCCTTGTTGGCCATGTTTGTGCTGTTCCTGATCATGTGGAGCATTCGCGCCCACTACGACAACGTAGCCAAGGAACTCGCGGTGGACGAGGACTCCTCGCCCCGGGCCCTGCCCACCCGCGTCCACGCCGTGCTGCTTGTCTCGCACGTCCGCAAACCCGTACTGCGCGCTTTGGCTTACGCACGGGCCTCACGCCCCTCGCGTTTGGATGCGGTGACCGTCGATATCAACCCCGAAGAGACAGAACACACCGTCCGTGATTGGGAGAAGCTCGAGATTCCGGTGCCGTTGACGGTCTTGGCCAGCCCGTACCGAGAGACGGTGACACCTATCATGGACTACATCAAGAACATGCGGCGCGACTCCCCACGGGACCTGATCGTGGTCTATATCCCTGAATATGTTGTGGGTAAATGGTGGGAGCAACTTGTCCACAACCAGACGGCCCTGAGAATCAAGACCCGGCTCCACTTCGAGCCAGGTGTGATGGTGGCCAGCGTCCCGTGGCAGTTGAAGTCCTCCGAAGAAGCAAAGGCACTGCAGGATACCAAATGACCTTCCACAGCACTTCCACCCCGGCCGCCGGCAGCGTAGGGCACGACGAGCCAGGGACTGAACTCGTCGTAGATGTAGGGCCAATTGCCCACGGCGGCCATTTCGTCGCTCGGCACGAAGGCCGCGTGATTTTCGTCCGCCACGCGATCCCGGGGGAAAAGGTCCGGATCAGGTTGACCGATTCCGGCGAAGCCTCGCACTTCTGGCGTGCCGACGTCGTTGACGTCCTCAACGCTTCGCCGCACCGCGTCCGCCACTTGTGGAAACTTGCCGATTCCGTGGACTCCTGGCGCCACGGCGGCCCCCCGGTTGGTGGTGCCGAGCTCGGCCATATTGACCTGCCATGGCAGCGGGAGCTGAAGGGCCTGGTTCTAGCCGAGCAGCTCAAGCGCTTGGCCGGCATCGAGCGAGTGACCGACGTTGAAGCCGTAGGGGACGACGACGGCGGCCTCGGCTGGCGCACGCGCGTCGGCTTCGCCGTGACCTCCAAGGGACGGTTGGGCATGCACGCGCATCGTTCCGACCTCGTCATCCCGGTCAAGGACATGCCTCTGGCACTTCCTGCCATCAATGAGTTGCGGCTATGGGACGTGGATTGGACGGGGATTGCGCGGGTGGAAGTTGCAGCACCGGCGAACGGCACGCGACCCTTGGTTCTTGTGGCTCCGGAGGAATCGACCAGCCCCAAGCGAGTCCACAGCGTGGCGGCGCAGTTGCCGGCCGACGTATCCGTGGCCAGCTTTGAGCCTGGCACTGGCCATGCCGTCCAGCTCCGGGGGAGGACCTGGGTGCAGGAAACGGCTGCGGGCCACGAGTATCGCGTCAGTGGCGAGGGGTTCTGGCAGATTCACCGGGCCGCGCCAGACACCCTCACCGCAGCAATGACAGGATTCCTCGCCCAGGGTGGGTTCCTTGAGCCCGGCGCAACTGTGGCGGATCTGTACGCTGGCGCCGGCCTTTTCTCGGCTCCCTTGGCTGAAGCCGTGGGAGTCACGGGATCGGTGCTCTCTGTTGAGGGCGCTCCGGGTGCCAGCCGGGACGCGAGGAAAAACCTGCACGGCGAGTCGAATGTGGAGATCGTCCAAGGCCGGGTGGAGCGGGTACTCCGTCAGCGTGCACGCAGTTTTGACGCCGTGGTCCTCGACCCTCCCCGGGCCGGGGCGGGTAAGGCCGTGGTCCAGCAGCTCATCGATACCCAACCACGCGCCATTGCCTATATCTCCTGCGACCCCGCATCGTTCGCCCGGGATGTGGGTTACTTCCAGCAGGGTGGATGGCGGCTGGAATCGCTGCGCGCCTTCGATCTCTACCCGCATACCCATCACCTCGAAACGGTGGCGCTGATCGTACCGGCCTCCTAGCCGCCCCACGGGAGGCCAATGCCACTACGATGGCTTTAGTAGTCCCGCCCCGGTCTGCCGTACTGCGGTATGAACTGCCGACGGGGCGACCAAGAGAGAAACGTCGCCGGCTAAGTAAGGCGTGCCTAACTGGCTAGCGGCCAACCACGCGACAAAGATGAAACTGTTGCGAGAGGAGTCCTGCCATGAGCACTGTGGACAGCTTCGGTTCCAAAGGCGTACTTAATGTAGCCGGCACCGATTATGAGATTTTCCGGTTGAACTCCGTAGAGGGCGCAGACAGCCTTCCGTTCAGCCTTAAAGTATTGCTTGAAAACCTCCTGCGGACTGAGGATGGCGCCAATATCACGGCCGACCACGTCCGCGCCCTGGCCGGTTGGGATCCCAACGCGGAGCCCGACACGGAAATCCAGTTCACCCCGGCCCGCGTCATCATGCAGGACTTCACTGGTGTTCCCTGCATCGTCGACCTCGCCACCATGCGCGAGGCCGTTAAGGAACTCGGCGGGGATCCAAAGCGAGTCAACCCGCTGGCTCCGGCTGAAATGGTCATCGACCACTCAGTCCAGATCGATGTTTTCGGCAACTCCGGCGCGCTGGAGCGCAACATGGAGATCGAATACCAGCGCAATGGCGAGCGTTACCAGTTCCTTCGTTGGGGCCAGACGGCTTTCAACGACTTCAAGGTAGTTCCCCCCGGAACCGGCATTGTGCACCAGGTCAACATTGAGTACCTGGCCCGCACCGTCATGACCCGCGAGGTCGACGGCGTTTTGCGCGCCTACCCGGACACCTGCGTTGGCACCGACTCGCACACCACCATGGTCAACGGCTTGGGCATCCTGGGCTGGGGCGTTGGCGGCATCGAAGCCGAGGCAGCCATGTTGGGCCAGCCCGTCTCCATGCTGATTCCCCGCGTCGTCGGCTTCAAGCTCACGGGCAGTATCCCCGCGGGCGCTACCGCTACCGACGTCGTCCTGACCATCACCGAAATGCTGCGCAAGCACGGCGTCGTGGGCAAGTTTGTCGAGTTCTACGGTGAGGGCGTTGCCGCTGTGCCGCTCGCCAACCGCGCAACCATCGGAAACATGAGCCCGGAGTTCGGCTCCACGGCTGCCATGTTCCCGATCGACGACGTCACGCTTGAGTACCTCCGCTTGACCGGCCGCTCCGAGGCGAATGTCGCCCTCGTTGAGGCCTACGCCAAGGAACAGGGCCTTTGGCACAATCCTTCCCGTGAACTGCGCTTCTCCGAGTTCCTGGAACTTGATCTGTCCACGGTTGTCCCTTCGATTTCGGGCCCCAAGCGTCCCCAGGACCGCATCATCCTCACGGAGTCCAAAGCCCAGTTCCGCGAAGATCTGCGCAACTACGTCAAGGAGGACCTGGCCGGCGGTAGCCTCGACGAAGCGATTGACGAGAGCTTCCCGGCCTCGGACTCGCCGTCGTACACCAGCTCCGCGACCCACATTGCCGAGGTTGCGCCGCACCCGCACGGCCCCAAGTCGAACGGCCGCCCGTCCACCAAGGTGAACGTCACAACCGCTGATGGCCGCGAGTTCGAACTGGACCATGGTGCAGTGTCGATCGCCTCGATCACCTCATGCACCAACACGTCCAACCCGTCGGTCATGCTCGCAGCTGCCTTGCTGGCACGCAACGCCGTGGAGAAGGGCCTCACCTCCAAGCCGTGGGTCAAGACCTCAGTTGCTCCCGGCTCCAAGGTTGTCACGGACTACTACGAAAAGTCCGGCCTGACGCCGTACCTGGAGAAGCTGGGCTTCTACATCGTGGGTTATGGTTGCGCCACCTGCATTGGCAACTCCGGCCCGCTTGAGCCGGAGATCTCCGAAGCGATCCAGGCCAACGATCTTTCGGTCGCGGCGGTCCTTTCGGGTAACCGTAACTTTGAAGGCCGCATCAACCCGGACGTCAAGATGAACTACCTGGCGTCCCCGCCATTGGTCATCGCCTACGCACTGGCTGGCACCATGGACTTCGATTTCGACGCCGATGCCCTGGGTACGGACTCCGAAGGCAACGAGGTCTTCCTAAAGGACATCTGGCCGAACCCCACGGAGGTGCAGGAAGTCATCGACTCCTCCATCGACGAGGCAATGTTCGTCAAGGGTTATGAAGGCGTCTTCGAGGGCGACGACCGCTGGAAGGCGTTGGACACCCCTGCCGGAGACACCTTCGTTTGGGCCGAGGATTCCACGTACGTGCGCAAACCTCCATACTTCGAGGGCATGAAGGCCCAGCCGGAGCCCGTCCAGGACATCTCGGGCGCCCGCGTGCTCCTGAAGCTTGGCGATTCGGTTACCACGGACCACATCTCCCCGGCCGGCTCATTCAAGTCGGACACCCCGGCTGGTCAGTACTTGCTGGCTAACGGCGTGGAGCGCAAGGACTTCAACTCCTACGGCTCACGCCGTGGTAACCACGAGGTCATGATCCGCGGCACCTTCGCCAATATCCGCATCAAGAACCAGTTGCTGGACGGCGTCGAGGGTGGCTTCACCCGCGACTTCAGCCAGGAAGGTGCACCGCAGGCATACGTCTACGATGCAGCCCAGAACTACCAGGCTGCCGGAACACCCCTGGTGGTCCTGGCCGGCAAGGAATACGGCTCGGGTTCTTCCCGTGACTGGGCAGCCAAGGGCACTGCGCTTCTGGGCGTGAAGGCAGTCATCGCTGAAAGCTACGAGCGGATCCACCGCTCCAACCTGATCGGCATGGGTGTCCTTCCCCTCCAGTTCCCGGCAGGCGAGTCTGCTGCAACCTTGGGCCTGACCGGTACGGAAACGTTCGCCGTCGAGGGCGTTACTGAGCTGAACAACGGCACAACTCCGAAGACACTCAAGGTGACGGCAACGGCAGAGGACGGCTCCGCAAAGTCCTTCGATGCGGTCCTCCGCATCGATACCCCGGGCGAAGCTGACTACTACCGCAACGGCGGCATCCTGCAGTACGTGCTTCGGCAGATCTCAGGAAAGCACGAGAACTGATCACTACCTGATTCAATGCCACAGCCCCGGCTGGTCGGAAGACCGCCGGGGCTGTGGCATTCCGGGTTTCGCGGACGGGCCCGGCAGCGAGTCGCGCCGGCCGGCGCACGCGCTAAAGTTAACAAGCACGTCATTCACCCTAAGGAGGGCCGTTGGGACTTTTGGAAACCGTTAAGGATCCACGGGACCTGGCCAGACTGTCCAGCACCGAGCTGGAACAATTGGCCGGCGAAATCAGGTCATTCCTGATCACCAATGTTGCCGCGACGGGTGGACACTTGGGTCCCAACCTCGGGGTTGTTGAGCTCACCTTGGCCATCCATCGGATGTTCGAATCTCCCCGGGACAGCATCGTCTTTGATACCGGTCACCAGTCCTATGTGCACAAGCTCCTCACCGGGCGCCAAGACTTCAGCACCCTTCGCCAGCAGGGCGGCATGTCCGGCTATCCTGACCGCGGCGAATCCCCGCATGACATCGTGGAGAGCTCGCATGCTTCTTCCTCGCTGTCATGGGCTGATGGTATTTCGCGTGCCCGGCAGTTGACCGGTGAAGGTGACCGCTTCGTCGTCGCAGTCGTGGGCGACGGCGCCCTGACAGGTGGCATGACCTGGGAGGCCATCAACAACATCGCCTCCGATAAACGCCGTCGGGTAGTTATCGTCGTCAATGACAATGGACGCTCATACGCACCAACTGTCGGCGGTTTCGCCGATTACCTTGCTTCCTTGCGCCCCACCATCGACTCCCTCCGGACCGCGCCTGCCTATGAGGGCATGCTGGATTGGTGGAAGAAGAAACTTCAGAACGGCGGACCCACCGGCCAGTTCACCTACAAGAGCCTGCACGCCATGAAAAAAGGCATCAAGGACTGGTGGGCACCCCAGGGCATGTTTGAAGACCTTGGCATGAAGTACATAGGCCCGGTAGATGGCCATAACCTCCAAGCCATGGAGAACGCCCTCCACACCGCCAAGGCCTACGGCGGCCCCGTGATTGTCCATGCCATGACGGAAAAGGGCCACGGCTACGCCCCGGCCCTGGCCAACGAGGCCGATCAATTCCATGCAGTGGGAATCATCGATCCCGAAACCGGCGAGTCAACCGAGATGCCCGGCGCCCGGTCCTGGACTTCTGTTTTTGCCGAAGAAATCGCAGATATAGCCGATGAACGCCCGGACATTGTGGGCGTCACAGGAGCCATGCTCATTCCCGTCGGGCTTCATAAGTTCGCCGAGCGCCACCCGGAACGGGTTATTGACGTTGGCATTGCCGAGCAACATGCACTGACGTCAGCTGCGGGGATGGCGTACGGTGGGCTGCATCCCGTTGTTGCTGTTTACGCAACGTTCTTGAACCGGGCGTTTGATCAGCTCCTCATGGACGTGGCCCTGCACAAGGCCGGCGTGACGATCGTCCTTGATCGGGCCGGTGTTACCGGTCCGGACGGCCCCAGCCATCACGGCATGTGGGACATGGCGATGGCCCAGATTGTCCCCGGGTTGCATTTGGCGGCGCCGCGGGACGCCACCCGGCTTCGCGAAGAACTGCGCGAAGCCGTAGCCGTCAACGATGCTCCCACGGTAGTCCGGTTCTCCAAAGGAAGCGTCGGCGCCGAGGTCGAGGCCATTGAAAGGCTTCCCGACGGCGTGGACGTCCTCGCGCGCCGCCCGGAGGGTTCCACTGAGAACGATGTCCTGGTGGTCAGCGTCGGAGCTATGTCCGAGCTCGCGCTCGATGTTGCTGCCCGTTTGGGCGCGCAAGGAATCAGCACCACGGTGGTGGACCCCCGTTGGGTGCTTCCGGTCCGTCGGTCCATCATCGCGTTGGCAGCCCGTCACAGACTTGTGATCTGCATCGAGGACGGCGTCCGGGCCGGTGGCGTGGGTTCACGCATCCGCCAGGAAATGCGTGCCGCAGGTGTGGACACAGCACTGAACGAGGTCGGTCTTCCCGTTGAGTTCCTTGACCACGGCACCCGCAGCCAGGTTTTGGAACGCGTTGGGCTCACGGCACAAAAGATAACGCACGACGTCGTGGCCCAGGTTTTGGGGACGAAAGTGCCCTTTGCCCGGCCGCTGCCGGGTCAGGAGCATCCGACTACCGGCAGCCTGCCCAAGCTGTGACCGAGCTCCGCACCCCGGGCGCCTTGCAGCCCGGCGACTTGGTTGTGTCCAGAAACCGGAAATGGGACGGGACCGCGCACTGGGTGGTCCCGGGCCGGTACTTGGGTGAGGACATTCATGGCTGGTGGATTTTCCAGCCTGCGGGGGAGTTTTGTGCTCGTCCCGGTGCAGCCTTTTATACGGCGTCGGATGCGCTTCTGCTGGTTCCTCGGACGGGGGAGTACGTCGCCACTTTCTATGACGACGACTACCCTGGCGACTTCCGGATCTACGTAGACCTGGCCGCGGCGCACGACTGGAAAACGATCAGGCCCGGAGTCACCGAGTTCCACATGATTGATATGGATCTGGACGTCATCCGCTCGATCACCCGTGGAGTGTTCGTCGATGATGAGGACGAATTCGAAGACCGTAAGGTGGCATGGGGTTATCCGGCAGCGGTGATCGATGCCATGGAAGCAGAATGTGCTGCGCTTCTTGAAGCTGTGGGCACCATGAGAGCGCCTTTTGACTTAGGCAATAACAGCGTGAGCACAGCGTGGTTCACGAAAGGACGGGCATGAGCGGCATTATCCGAACATACAAGCGCGACGACGACGGAGTCCTGCACTTCAGGGAGGCCTGGTACGACGACGACGACCACCAGTTCGTGGTCAACCATGGGGCAGTGGGGCATCAAAGCAAGACTGATGAAACCGAGGTGGGGGATGAGTCCGCCGTCGAGGGGTTGATGGCTGCGTTCGCCGCACAATGCGAGGAAGACGGCTATGCCCAAATTTCCCCATCGGAGCAGTTCTGGGTAGTGGCCCAACTTGCCCTGAAATCCCAAGACGGCACCGAACGCGACCGGCACCTTGAACGGAAAGCCAAAGCCGCCCTCACGGGGGAGCTCGCCTGGCGTGGCCTTGGAGTGGTGGATCGGACGGAGATCGGCAATTTCCGGCTGAACATCTTTTGCCTCTGCCCCGACGTCAACAAGGCCGTCAATGCGATCAAGATCTGTGTCCGCAACGAGGATCTGGACTTCACCAAGCTCACTATTGCGGCAGCCCCGTATGGGGACCCTACTGAATTCAAGGTGAAGCACTCGCCCAAGCAGGGCGTGGGCTTTACTCTCTAAGTAGCACCCATCGCACCAGGAGGGATCTCGATGTCGTCCAAGAGCAATTGGCCGGGACATACGCCCCTGCCGAAAGGCCTCGCGGCCCCGGCGAAACGGGCACTGGCCCACCAAGGGATAGAGACGCTGGAGCAACTCGCGCAGTTCGGTGAGCGGGAGACGTCCGAACTCCACGGTTTGGGGCCCGTTGCCATAGCCCAGCTCGGGGACGCCATGGAGGAATGCGGTATCTCCTACGTCTCGCGGTAGGCACGTTTCCCCCGGCGATTTCACTTCGTTGCCTTGGGTCACTTGTTGTCCGATGCCGAGGGTAGGCTGAAGCCATGACTGAATATCGACGCCTTGGCCGTTCCGGCTTGACCGTTTCCGCCGTCGGGCTGGGTTGTAACAACCTCGGCCGCGCCAACACTCCCACGGAGTCGCAGGAGGGCACCGACGCCGTCGTCCACGCCGCTGTTGACGCCGGGGTGACGTTTTTCGACGTCGCCGATGTCTACGGACGTGAACCAGGGCTCAGTGAGGTAATGCTGGGAAAGGCCTTGAAGGGGCGCCGGGACGACGTCGTGATCGGCACCAAGTTCGGGATGGACATGGCGGGCGTCAACGGAAACGACTTTGGTGCCCGCGGTTCGCGCCGGTACATCATGAAGGCCGTTGAAGCGTCACTGCGCCGTTTGGATACTGAGTGGATCGATCTGTACCAGTTCCATACGCCTGATGCGCAGACGCCCATCGATGAGACACTCGCGGCCCTTGATGACCTGGTCTCCAGCGGCAAAGTGCGCTACCTCGGACATTCGAATTTTGCTGGCTGGCAGATCGCGGAGGCGGAGTACGTTGCGCGGCAGTCCGGCGGTGCGCGCTTCATTTCGACGCAAAACCACTACAACCTGCTGGATCGCCGCGCCGAGCTGGAGGTGTTGCCAGCCGCGGGAGCATTTTCACTCGGTGTGCTTCCGTACTTCCCCCTTGCCAACGGCTTGCTCACGGGCAAATACTCTCCGGGTAAGGCGCCGGAAGGCTCACGGCTGAGCCACACCCGCACCAACTTGGTAAGCGACGCCGACTGGGAGCAGTTGGGCCGCTTCAGCCAGTTCGCCAAGGAACGCGGCCTGACCGAACTGCAATTGGCGTTCTCATGGTTGGCCGCGCAGCCGGGCGTCGGCAGTGTGATCGCCGGGGCAACCCGTCCGGAGCAAATCCGTCAGAACGCCGAAGCCGTGCGCTGGGTGCCTACCCCCGAGGAGCGGGCCGAGCTTGACGAGATTTTCCCGCAGGCGCCAAAGGTGGCTCTCTTCTAGGCGCTACCTCACATCCCACGGCATGGTGCTTGTCGCTCTCTCACTTCCCGTGCTTCCCGTCCAAGGCAGTGCGGGAAGTGGGAGAGCGACGGTGGCTAGGCCGGTGCCGATGCTACTCCCGGCTCCAGGAACCGCTTGCCGTTGACCCGCTCGGAGGCGCCCACCCGGTCCAGGTAGGGGGTGATGCCCCCAAGGAACATGGGCCAGCCTGCGCCCAGGATGACGCACAGGTCAATGTCTTGAGGTCCTGCGACGATCCCTTCGTTGAGCATCAGGCCAATTTCTTCGGCCAGGGCATCCTGCGTTCGTCGGAGGACTTCCTCCCCGGTGGACGGGGTATTGCCGAAGGACAGGATTGCCAGCGTTTCCGCCGGAATGACGGGCTTCCCGTCGGGACCGGGGACCCACAGCGTCTTAATCCCGTTGTCGATGAGCTTTTGCAGGTTCTGCGAAACCGGGAAACGATCCCCGAACGCGGTGTGCAGGGATTCTTGGACGTGTTGGGCTATGGGCAGCCCCACCATGGCGCTCAAGGTGAAGGGGGACATCGGAAGGCCCATGGGCCGCAAAGCCGAGTCGGCAACCTCGGCTGGAGTGCCCTCGTCGAAGGCCGCAATGACCTCACCCATCAGCCGGAGCAGGATGCGGTTCACCACAAAGGCTGCGGCGTCCTTGACCAGGACAGCCGTTTTCTTGAGGCCCTTGGCGAGTTCGAATGCGGTTGCCAGCACTGCGTCGTCCGTCTTGGGTGCCCGCACGATCTCGAGCAAGGGCATGACGGCCACCGGGTTGAAGAAGTGGAAGCCCACCAAGCGCTCGGGGTGCTCCAAGTCTTCGGCCATGGCGGTGACGGAAAGCGATGAGGTGTTGGTGGCGAGAATGCACTCGGGAGAGACGATGGCTTCGACCTCAGCGAATACCTGCTTCTTCACGTTGAGTTCCTCGAAAACGGCTTCGATGACGAAGTCGGCGTCGGCGAAGGCTTCCTTGGAAACAGAACCTGTGACCAGAGCTTTGGTCCGGTTCGCGGCGTCGGGCTTCATCCGTTTCTTGGCCAGCATCTTGTCGACTTCGGCGTGGACGTAGGCAACGCCCTTGTCTACGCGTGCTTGGTCGATGTCCGTCATGACTACTGGGACCTTCAGCTGCCGGGCGAACAGCAGCGCCAACTGGCTGGCCATCAGACCGGCCCCTACGACGCCGATCTTGGTCACCGGGCGAGCCAGTTTCCGGTCCGGGGCGCCCACCGGACGCTTGGACCGCTTTTGGACGAGGTCCAGGAAGGCGTACACGGTGGAACGGAATTCATCGGTCTGCATCAAGCCTGCGAGCGTTTCACACTCGAGTTCAGCCGACGCCGCCTGGGTCATGGTGCGGTTAGCTTCCATGACATCGAGGACCTTGGCCGGAGCGGGGGAAGCGTTGGATGTCTTGCTCTCCACAAAGGCGCGCCCAGCGGCGACGGCGGCAGCCCAGCGGTCCGCCACACCGGCATCGGAAGGATCGACGGCGTTAGTCCGGTCAGGCGTTACCTCTCCGGAAATGACCTGCGCTGCCCAGGCCAGTGACTGCTCAACGAAATCGGCAGGTTCAAAGATGGCATCGGCAACGCCGAGCTCGTACGCCTGTTGCCCACTGAGGGTCCGGTTATTGCTGAGGGGGTTCTCAATCATCACCTTGACCGCGTTCTCCGGACCGATCAGGCGCGGAAGGATATAGACGCCACCCCAACCCGGTACCAGGCCGATGAAAGCCTCCGGAAGACCTAGCGCCCCCGCGCCTGTGGAGACAGTGCGGTACGTGGACTGAAGGGCGATTTCAAGCCCGCCGCCCAGTGCAAGGCCATTAATGAAGGCGAAGCTGGGAACACCGAGATCGGCCAGCGTTGCGTAGACGGCATGGCCGAGTTGGGCCATCCACAGTCCGTGCTCACGTTCCTTGAGCGTCTTTACGGCTGATAGGTCCGCACCGGCCACCAGGAAGTATGGTTTGCCCGTGACGCCGACGCCGACGATCTCGCCGCGGGCGGCCCTTTCCTTGAGCGTTTCCAATACGCCCCCGAGCTCCACCAAGGTGTTGGGGCCGAGGGTGGTCGGCTTGGAGTGGTCCAGGCCGTTGTCGAGGGTGACCAAGGCGAACGTTCCCGCTCCGCCAGCGAGCTGGATGTCCTGAACGTAGGAATGAGTCACGACTTCATCAGGGAACAAGGCGGCGAGCTTGTGGAATTCGGGGGTGCTCATGCGGCAGCTCCTTCGGTGGTGGAGGATTCATAGGCGGCGTGGTGCGGGTTTTCCCAAATCACGGTGGCTCCCATGCCCAGCCCAATGCACATGGTGGTGATGCCGTAGTGAACCGTTGGGTCTTCCTTGAACTGCCGCGCCAACTGGTTCATGAGCCGAACGCCGGAAGAGGCAAGCGGATGCCCGACGGCGATTGCCCCGCCATATCGGTTCACCCGAGGGTCGTCGTCAGCGATGCCGAAGTGGTCAAGGAAGCTGAGAACTTGCACTGCGAAGGCTTCGTTGATTTCGAACAGCCCGATGTCGTCGATGCCGAGGCCCGCATTTTTCAGGGCCTTCTCCGTGGCGGGTACCGGTCCGATGCCCATGACCTCAGGCTCGACGCCGGCAAAAGCGTAGGAGACCAAGCGCATCTTGACGGGCAAACCAAGTTCTTCGGCGGCATCCGCGGAGGCGAGAACCGCCGCCGTCGCGCCGTCGTTCAAACCGGCAGCATTGCCGGCGGTGACTCTGCCGTGAGCCCGGAACGGGGTACGGAGTTCTGCGAGGTCATCCACCGTAGTACCTGGACGAGGCGGTTCATCGATGGTGTTCAGGGCCCATCCCTGCCCGGGTTTCATGGTGGCTACGGGCACCAAGTCGGGCTGGATCTGCCCGTTGGAGTAGGCGGTGGCAAGTTTGGCCTGCGACGACGCCGCGTAGGCGTCTGTACGGGCTTTGGTGATCGCGGGGAATCGATCGTGCAGGTTTTCGGCTGTGTTGCCCATGTTCAATGCTGCCGGATCCACCAGGCGCTCGGACATGAAGCGGGGATTGGGATCGGCACCGGCGCCCATGGGGTGGTTGCCCATGTGTTCCACTCCGCCTGCGATGACAACGTCATAGGCGCCAAAACCGATGCCACTGGCCGTCGTCGTCACCGCGGTCATGGCGCCGGCGCACATCCGGTCGATGGCGAATCCGGGGACGCTGCGGGGGAGCCCGGCCAACAGCGCTGCCGTGCGGCCGATAGTGAGGCCCTGATCGCCGGTCTGGGTGGTGGCTGCAATGGCTACTTCATCGATGCGCTCGGCCGGCAACGAAGGATTCCGGCGCATGAGTTCGCGGATGCACTTGACCACAAGGTCATCGGCTCGAGTGCCGGCATAGATGCCTTTCTCGCCCGCCTTGCCGAAGGGGGTTCGTACACCGTCGACGAAGACGACATCCCTGACGGTCCGCCGGGCACTGTGTGATGGACTCATGAATTACTCCTCGTTGAGACATGGAGCCGGGACCGCGATGCGGTTACTCCGGTTGGCATTGATGCAATGTTACTCGTGGGTAACTTAGGGTGCAAGGTTGGCCATGGATGTCGGGCACGGAGTAAGCGAGCCGAAAGCGGAAGGGCCCGCAGCGACGGGTCATTCTTCGTCACAACGGGCCCTTAACGGGTGATCGGTTCAGTCGGCATCCTCGGTGCGCTGCGGGGCCGCGCTGGCGGGGGCTTCCTTGGCGGTGGCGTTTTTTGCTGGGAGGGGCGCCGGGTTCAGGCATGCCTCGGTAAGGATGGGGGCAGCGAAGGAAATCTGCCACTCGCGTGCGCCCAGCGCCCGCAGTTCCGCTGCCACTGTGTCCAGCGAGACGTCCGCGGGGGGCCGCCAGGCGATGCGTCGCAGGAAGTCCGGGGTCAGGAGGTTTTCCACCGGCAAGTTGAGCTCTTCGGCCTTGGCTTGAAGTGCCGGCCGGGCGGCGGCCAGCCGGGCGGCGGCCTCGGGGTCCCGATCAGCCCATACCCGCGGCGGGGGAGGTGCGTTGGTAGCCAAATGGAGCGGTGGGAGCTCCGAGAGGGTGCGGGCGTTGGTGATGCAGCGGAGCCATCGGGGTGCTTCGCGTTGGGCTGAGCGGCCGTGGAATCCCCTGGTAGCCAGGAGTTGCGGAACCGTGGTGGGCATGGCCTTGGCGGCTGCGACGAGTGCTGAATCCGGGAGGAGGCGGCCGGGGGCCACGTCGCGTTTGCGGGCCAACTGGTCCCGCTCCATCCAGAGTTCCCTGACCGCGGCCAGTTGCCGGCGGTCGCGAATTTGATGCAGGCCTGAGGTTTTGCGCCACGGATCCACGCGCGGTGGTGCTACGCCTGCGGCAAGGATTCCTGCAAACTCCTGCTCCGCGAACTCAAGTTTGCCGTCCGCCTCGAGCAGTTCGATGAGTTCCTCGCGCAGTTCGGCGAGAACTTCGACGTCGAGGGCTGCGTACCGGAGCCAGGGTTCGGGAAGGGGACGGGTGGACCAGTCAGCCGCCGAGTGTTCCTTGGCCAAGCCAAAGCCGAGGAGTTGTTCGATGACGGCGGCAAGGCCTACGCGGGGGAGGCCGGCAAGCCGTGCGGCGAGTTCGGTGTCGAAAAGTTTATCCGGCCACATTCCCAGCTCTGCCAGGCACGGCAGGTCCTGGGTGGCGGCGTGCAGGATCCACTCCACTCCGCGAAGGGCATCATTGACGACGTCGAGTGTCTCGAAAGGTTCCGGGTCGATCAGCCAGGTTCCGGCACCTTCGCGACGAATCTGGACGAGGAAAGCACGCTGGCCGTAACGGAACCCGGAAGCCCGTTCGGCGTCCACTCCGGCGGGACCGGTCCCGGCTGCGATCGCGGCGGCGCACCGTTCCAACCCGGCCACGGTATCGATGACGGGCGGGACCCCTTCGCGCGGGGTGTCCAAGTCGATGACTTCAGGGACGTGGCTATCAAAGCCGTCAACCTTGATGCCGGTGGTGGGTTCAGCAGCCGGATCGCCGGCTGTGGTATTTTGCAGTTTTTCAGGGGTCATGATTGCTTAAGCTTACCGATACCTGTCAGGACCGGCGGCGGAGAGGTGGTCCGTTGCCCGAAAAAGGCGAAGGGCGGCGGTCAATTGAGCCTCCGCTTGGGCAGGCCGGTGACTCCCGGGGGCAGAGGGGGAAGGCCTGCAAAGGTACAGACCATATCGGACCACGCCTCCAGATGCGCCTGGACATCCGAACTCGCGGGCGTCCAGGATGCCCGGAGTTCGATGTCTATGGTGTCGGGGCGTTCGGCCAGTGTGCCGAAACTTTCCGAGAGGATGCGAGTGGCGGTCCCACCTGCAGCACGGTAGTGGGCTTGACGGTTCTGGAGAGCCTCCACGAGCCACGTCCACGCTACTGAGCCGAGCATGGCATCGTTGCCCATCTCGGCATCCATTTGGGCGCGGATGTACGTAACGATGCGGAATTCACCCTCCCAGACGGCTGACCCGTCAGGATCGTGAAGGAGGATGAACCGTCCAGTGGCCAGCTCGTCATCCTCCTCATTGGAGGAACTATCGCTCTGGCCTTGCACGAATGCTTTGGCCGCGGGCCCGTGAACAGGGACTTGGCGGGTGGCCGCGGTGGGGCTGAATACTTCCGCCCCGAGGGCGACGGCGTAGGGGGCCAAGCGTGCGGGGGCAGGAATTTCGTCAAGCCGGAGTTCACTGCGGCATTGCGCTTTTCGGAGCGTTCCCAAAGCGAAGAGAAAGTCCGGGGGAACCTGTGCGAGGGCGTTCACCCTCGCAGGTTATGCGTCCGGGGCTGCGAATGGGCGTAGGCTCGCCGCCCCGGACGCATGGTACATCTACGGGTCAGGCAAGCTCCCGCTTGATCGCCGCAACGAAAGCGTCGATGTCCGCCTCCGTGGTATCGAAGGAACACATCCAGCGGACTTCGCGGCGGGCGGCGTCCCAATCGTAGAAAGCAAAAGACTTGCGCAAGCGGTCGGCAGCCCCCTCGGGGAGGATGGCGAAAACGCCGTTCGACTCGGTAGCCTGGGTGGGCTCAACGCCGTCGATCTTTTCCACTGCCTCGCGCAGGCGGGAGGCCATCGCGTTGGCGTGGGCTGCGGAGCGCAGCCACAGACCGTCCTCCAACAACGCGATGAACTGGGCAGAGATGAAGCGCATCTTTGAGGCCAACTGCATGTTCATCTTGCGGAGGAACTTCAGTCCCTGTGCGGCGTCCGGGTTCAGCGCCACCACTACCTCACCGAACAGCAAGCCGTTCTTGGTGCCGCCGAAGGAGAGGATATCCACGCCTGCGTCGCGGGTGAATGCCCGGAGCGGAACGCCCAGGTGGGCGGCTGCATTGGCCAGCCGTGCACCGTCCATGTGCAGCTTCATCCCCTTTGAGTGGACATGGTCGGCGATGGCGCGGACCTCTTCAGGGGTGTAGCACGTGCCCAGCTCCGTGGTCTGGGTGATGGAAACGGCCAGCGGTTGCGCGCGGTGCTCATCACCCCAACCCCAGGCTTCGCGGTCGATCAATTCCGGCGTGAGCTTGCCGTCCTCGGTGGGTACCTGGAGCAGCTTGATCCCACCGACGCGCTCCGGTGCGCCGTTCTCGTCCATGTTGATGTGCGCGGTAGATGCGCAGACGACCGCGCCCCAGCGAGGCAGGAGCGACTGGAGGGAGAGAACGTTGGCGCCTGTGCCGTTGAAGACGGGGAAGCACTCGATGCCCTGGCCGAACTCCCGCTCCAAGATCTCCTGGAGCCGCTTGGTGTAGATGTCCTCCCCATAGGAAACCTGGTGGCCGCCGTTGGCAGATGCCAGCGCCGCAAGGATTTCAGGGTGGACGCCGGAGTAGTTATCGGAGGCAAACCCACGCACCGCCGGATCATGCAGTTGCTTGGTGAGGTCCGTGCCGGTGTCGCTCTGGATGGACTCTGTTGTGCTCGTCACTTGTTCATTCACGCTTTCAAGTCTATTTGGCCAGCATGATGCGCTGGCCGTTCAGGGTGGAAGCCGGTTGGTCAAAAAGTCCGACGGCGGCAGCGGCCAAGTCCTCGACGTCCGTGAAACCCGGAAACCGCCGTTCCGGATGCAGTTGCCGCATGCCGGCGTCGACGAGGGCTTTGACGACGAAGATGACGGCGGCGCTGCCGCCGTCTGCGGTGCCGCCCTCTTGCGCCCGCCGGAAACCATCGGCCATCGCCAAGGTCCACGTTTCGGCGGCCGCCTTGGCAGCTACATAGCTGGCCGCGGCCGCCGTCGGGGCTGAAACGGCGGTGGATGAGACCATAGCGAACCGACCATGCGCGGAGGCTTCCAGTTGGCCGTAGAAGACCCTTGAAACGTTGCGGAGCGTTGTGACGGCTCCCCGTTCCAATGCCTCCCAGTCCTCATCAGTCTGGTCCTCGATTCCTTTGGCGCCGCGCCAACCGCCCACGAGGTGCATCACGCCGTCGATGCCCTTCACGCCAAGGTTCGTGATGGCCGACGCCAAGTCGCGGACGGAGTCCAAGCTGGCAAGATCACACACCAGGGGAGTGACTGCAGCGCCCGCCTCGGCCGCTGCGGCCTTGATCCGGCCTTCGTCCGAACCGACAGTGATCACCCGATGGCCGGCGGCCGCCATGGCCTGAGCCACGGCGATGCCAGAGGCGCTGCTGCCACCGGTTACGAGGACAGTCAAGGCAGTCATCAGGCTGCGGTGGAGCCGGTAATGCCGGTGGTGGACTCGATAACGGAACGCATCTTCTTCTCCAATGCTTCGTAGAACATCGACAGTGGGAACTCGTCGTCCAAAACCTGATCGGTCAGCCCACGGGGCGGCCCATCCAACGGCAAGGCATCCGGGCCCTTGGCCCAAACCGAAGCCGGGTGCGGGGTCACAGTGCTTGAGATGAGCTCATAGGCCGCCAGCCAGTGCGCAGCCTTGGGGCGGTCGATGGAACGCCAGTATAGTTCTTCGATCTTGGCGCCAAGTTCAACCACGACGGCGGCAGCGTTGTCCCAGTCGATCGACAGTTTGCTATCGGTCCAGTGGAGGACGTGGTGCTGATGCATCCAAGCGAACAACAGCTGGCCGCCCAGGCCGTCGTAGTTCCGAACCCGGCTGCCGGTGATGGCGAAACGGAAGATCCGGTCGAATATCACGGCGTACTGGACGAGCTTGGCGTGCTTGCGGGCGTCGGGGTCGGCGTCCTCGTCTTTCTCGATGCGGACGGATTCGCGGAAAGCGGTCAGGTCGCAGCGCAGTTCCTCGAGCGAGTAGAGGAAGAAGGGCATGCGCTGTTTGATCATGAACGGGTCGAAAGGAAGGTCACCCCGCATGTGAGTGCGGTCGTGGATGAGGTCCCACATGACGAATGTCCGTTGGGTCAGCTCCTGGTCGTCGAGCAACTGGGCTGCGTCGTCGGGAAGTTGGAGGGAGGTTGTTTCCGCCGCAGCCTTCAGGACGCGGCGGAAGCGCGCGGCCTCACGGTCGGCGAAGATGGCGCCCCAAGTGAAGGTGGGGGTTTCCCGCACGGCTACCGTCTCGGGGAACAGGACGGCGGAGTTGGTGTCATAGCCAGGGGTGAAATCAATGAAGCGGATGGGGACGAAGAGCTTGTTCGAGTAGTCCCCGGCTTCGAGCCCCCCAATGAACTCGGGCCAGATGACCTCGATCAAGACAGCTTCGACCAGCCGGCTAGTGCTTCCGTTCTGGGTATACATGGGAAAGACCACCAGGTGCTGGAGGCCGTCGATCCGATGCTCCTGGGGCTGGAATGCCTGCAACGAGTCCAGGAAGTCCGGCACGCCAAAGCCATGTTGCTCCCAACGGTGGAAGTCCTCGACGAGCAGTTCCAGGTAGCGGGAGTCATGGGGGAACTGCGGCGCCAGTGAGGTGATCGCCTGGACGATCGTGGCCACAAGGGCAGCAGCTTCGCCGTGGCCGGCAGGGTCCGCAATGGAACCGTCCTTTTGCTGGTGTGCCTGAAGGGCAGTTGCGGCGGCCTTGAGTGACGCCCACTCAGCGTTGTCAGCGGTGACATGCGGAAGAGTAGCGGTGGCGATAGTTGTCATGAAGCTCGTCCCTTTCCAAAGTAGCTTTTGCCTCTGGGCCGAGCGTAGCAACGGAAAAGGATCGCTAACGTAAAAACGAGGCGAGCATAAGAGACTCTGTTCCTCGGTGGTGCTGCCGACTGCTTGAGCTCAAGCGGCAGCGCTGCCTGCCTAGGCTTTGTCCGCCTTCACCAACCGTAGGGAGACGGAGTTGATGCAAAACCGCTGGTCCGTGGGAGTGCCGTAGCCCTCGCCTTCGAAAACGTGTCCCAAGTGCGAGTCGCATGTGGCGCAGCGGACCTCCACCCGGTCCATGCCCATGGTCCGGTCATGCAAGTACCGGACGGTGCCCTCAGCCAACGGCGCCCAGAATGACGGCCAGCCGCAATGGGAATCGAATTTCTCGCTGCTGGTGAACAGCTCACTGCCGCAGGCCCGGCATTGGTAGACACCTTCAGTGTGGGTGTCCCAATACTCGCCGGTGTAGGGCCGCTCAGTTCCGGCCTGCCGCAGGACGTGGAATTCCTCCGGCGTCAGCTCCTCCCGCCACTGGGCGTCGCTCTTCTCCACGGGCGCAGGCGTCGTCTTGCTGGTGTCCTCAGGAGTACTCATGCCCTCTTCAACGCTCATGAGTCGCCGATAAATCCCGAACCGGCGTACAAGTGCAGAACAGGTAGCCCCAGGGCATCCTGTGCCTTGTTGGCCCAGTCGGTATGCAACGTGTCCGCGATGGCGTGCGGTCTGGTCACCACCACAGCCTGCGCCGCATCAAGGACCTTCACTTTGGCCACCAAACCTGCCACGGCCCCGCCGTCGACAATTTCTCCGGTGACGCCTCCGCCCAAGCCGGCCAAAGCAGCCAACGACGCCGCCAAGATGTCCGCCGCCTCCGCCCGCTCCGACTCGGGATCTGCCGACTGCCCGGTCAGCTCGCGGAACGCTTTGGCAATGTCGAGCAAGGAAAGGTTCTCGAGGAAATCGACCACTAAATGCCGCTCGGTGTTGGACGGCACCAACACGACGACGGGCGTTTCGCCGCCGTCGAGCAATTTAGCGATATTAATTCGGTCCTCGGGCCCCAAAGGCTCTTCGGTCAGGATGACTAGGGGATCACTCATGGCTACAGCGTAGTCCCGGGAAACCAGACAACGCAGATTTTCGTCGACGTTTACGAACGCCCGTGGCGCGGCCCCGGGTCTGGCTTGGCTTGTGGTTAGAGGAGTCCGGTCTGGGTCATGAGGTCGGTGACCTTGGTGCTGTTGAGTTTCGCGGGGTCGATTGCAGGGGCTTGGAGCTGGTCGAGGGGGGTTAGCTTGGGGTTCGCGGGGACGTCGCTGCCGACGGTGTATTCGAAGGAGTTACCCGTCTGCAGGATCTGCTGCCCGGCTTTGCCCGTGATGAACTTCAGGAACTGCTGGGCCTGGGCCTGCTTCTTGCTGGAGGCCAGGACCGCACCGCCAGAGACACTGACGAATGCGCCGGGGTCCTGGTTCTTGAAGTAGTGCAACCCAACGTTCTTGCTGTTCTCTCCGGTCTGGGCTTGGTCCACGAACGAGTAATAGTGGTACAGGACCCCCGCCTCGACCTCGCCCGAGTTGACGGCCGCGAGGACCGGAGTGTCGTCCTTATAGGCTTTGAAATTACTCTTTGCGGCTTCCAGCCAGGTCCGGGTGGCGTCTTCGCCCCTGAGCTCGAGCATTGCACTGACAATGGCCTGGAAGTCCGCTCCCCCGGTGGAGGCTCCGACGCGCCCCTTCCAGGCCGGGTCTGCCAGATCCATCAAGGATTTGGGCAGCTGATCTGGCGTGAGTTTGGTTTTGTTGTAAGCCAGCACGGTGGAGCGGGCAGCGATGCCGGTCCAGTCACCGGTGGAGGGCCGATACAAGGCCGGGACCTGGCCAAGGGTGGCCTGGTCGACCGGGGCAAGCAGGCCCGCTCCGGCGATGCGGACCATGGCAGGGGAGTTTTCTGTGAGAAAGACGTCCGCGGGGGAGTTCTTGCCTTCTTCGCTGAGCTGGTTGCTCATTTCCAAGTCGTCGCCGTTGCGCAGAGTAACCTTGATTCCCGTTTCTTTGGTGAACGCGGCCACCCAGGCGGTGGTGAGATTTTCATGCTGTGCGTTGTAGACAATGATCCCGTCTCCGCCGGACGGGGCGGAACCCGAAGTGCCGGGGCCAGGTGTGGGGGAGCCGCAGGCGGCGAGGGCCAGCAGCGCGGCTGACGCGGCGGCAATGGCGGCGGGCAGTTTGATGCGGAAGCTCATGTAAGGCCTTTCAGGAAATCCGGCGAAGTTGTGCGAGGCTGTTCCGGCCAAGCCTGAGCCACGCGGGAGGACAATTGGGGCAGGAAAGCAGAGGTTCTGTATGGCTCCGACGTGGATCGGAGTGCCTTCCCGTGGACACCTGGCCCACCGGCACCGGTGCTGGGGGACGGTGTCCGTCTAGCGCGAAGTGAGAGCGACGTAAGGCAGCCCTAAGTGTAATAACAACATGCGGATGTTGCGTAATTGTTTCCCCGCTGCTAGACATGGTTCGATGTGACGCCCATAGAGCATCATGGGGCAGGGACCAGCTACATGAGCAGGGACAGCCACACGAGCAGGGAGAATGGAAGCATGGCATCGAATTTCGTGGCAACGGACGTCCCGGCAGAAAGCACAATGTCCCTGCGCACCAAGTGGGCCCTCGCGGGCATGGTCGCAGGAGGAACGCTCGCCGGCTTGGTGGGAGCTGGGTCTTCCGCGCTCGCCGTGTACTTTGCCAGGCGGGTCATCACGCCCGGCGCCCGGCACGAAGACCAGGAAGTCCTCGCTGTCATCAAGGGCGACGACGGACTGCAAGTGATCCTTGCCGCCACCCCCGACACCACCATCGACGGCGTTTTCAGCCTCTTTTTCGACGGCGGAAAGGGCCATGCCCGGATCGGCCGGATCGTGTCCTATTCGCCAGCTGAACAAACGGTGCTTCGCGAAGTCCAGGAAGTCTATAGCGGTGACTTGTTCCAAGCCCGCCGGGCGGGATGGAGCGGGGCGACCTACCCGGATCCAGCGGCCCTTGGGTTGGCGGCTGAGGACGTGGAGATCGACGTCGACGGCGGCAAGGCGCCAGCCTGGCTCGTCCGGGCCGGGGAGGGTCCGGCGTCGACGTGGGCGATCATGGTCCACGGTCGGGGTGCTACGCGCCTGGAAGGACTCAGGGCCGTGAAGACAGCACGGTCGCTGGGGATGGATACGTTGCTGATCTCTTACCGCAATGATGGGCTTGCGCCGTCGACGCTCGATGGCAGATATGGCTTGGGGTCCACCGAGTGGCGCGACGTGGAAGCCGCGATCGGATATGCGTTGAGCCGAGGAGCTGCCGAGGTGGTTTTGTTCGGCTGGTCAATGGGTGGGGCCATCACACTCCAAACAGCAGACCTGTCCAAGTACCGCCACGTCATCCGTGCGCTGGTGCTGGACGCGCCGGTCATCAACTGGGTCAACGTCATGGCCCATCACGCCCAAGTCAACAGGATTCCGTACCGTGTGGGGCGCTACGGGCAACTAATGCTGAGCCATCCGCTGGGCCGGAGGCTGACCGGGCTGGCAGCGCCCGTGGACTTCAAAGCCATGGACTGGGAAGCCCGGGCCATCGAACTGCGGACGCCTACCTTGCTCATCCACAGCGTCGACGACGACTACGTGCCCTTTGGTCCTTCCGCCATCCTCGCCGAGAAGAATCCCGAAATGGTGACTTTCGAGCCGTTCGATGGCGCACGGCACACCAAGGAATGGAATGTTGATCCTGAAAAATGGGAGCGGATGGTGCGCTCATGGCTGCGCATGCAATTGGCGCCACGGAACAACCCGGGTCAGTCTGATAGGCCCGGCCAGTCTGACCCGGGCCAGTCTGATAGGCCCGGTTAGCCGGCCTGAGACGGAGGTCGCTGGCTGGCGGTCAGGATGCGAGGGTGGAGCTCGAAGGGGGAACCGCCGCCCCGGTGCCTATGGGCGCGGTTATGGCTTTGGTGAGCCGTATTAAGTCGCTCGGCGCGAGTTCGATGTCCAGCCCGCGCCTGCCGCCCGAAACGAGCATGGTCTCAAATGACAGAGCAGATTCGTCCACGATGGTCGGCGAGGTTTGTCGCTGCCCCAAGGGAGAGATTCCGCCCAGGACGTATCCCGTCCGTCGCTCGGCGGTCTTGGCTTCAGCCATGGCAGCCTTCTTGGCTCCGAGTGCGGCGGCTGCGGACTTCAAGTCAAGGTTTCCGGAGACGGGAACCACGGCGCAGGCCAATCTGCCCTCCGCCTCAATCATCAGCGTCTTAAAAACCCGCGCCGGGTCCATGCCCAAGGCATCTGCCGCTTCAAGGCCGTAACTCGTCGTCGCCGGATCATGGACATAAGGGTGGAGAACGAAAGGTACGCCGGCCGCAGCTAGAGCCGCTGTGGCCGGCGTACCTTGCGAAACCGTCTTCTTGGCCATGGAGGTCGAGACCTTAGTGCGCTGTTTGGCTTAGCCGTTGAGCTGCCGCAACCTTGCGCTTGATCCGCCCCAGCATTGCGGTCATTCCGC
Source organism: Arthrobacter sp. efr-133-TYG-104 (assembly GCF_030208915.1). NCBI lineage: Bacteria > Bacillati > Actinomycetota > Actinomycetes > Micrococcales > Micrococcaceae > Arthrobacter > Arthrobacter sp. efr-133-TYG-104. The sequence continues at coordinate 6,022 of NZ_JARVTA010000013.1, read as the reverse complement.
GCATGCGCAGGGGAGTGATAGCGCGGGTCAAGCCCAGCAACTCGGGCATGTCGTCCGGTACCGCCAGGATTTCGGCAGCAGTCAGTCCGTCCAGTCCTTCATGGAGCACGCCTGCGAAGCCGCGGGTGGTGGGGGCCTCCTGCGGCGCCTTGAAGAACAGCCGGTAGATGCGTTCCCCCTCGCCTTCGGGGTTCTTCTCCGATTCGATCGTGAGGAACAGCGGAGATTGGCACTCCACAACCTGCTCCAGCAGTTCAGGATGGTCCTTCAAACGCTCCGGAAGCTCGGGAAGGCCCCGGGAGAACTCAAGAAGGAGTTGCAGGCGGTCAGGCTCCGTCAGTGCCTGGAAGTCATCGACGATCTCCGCCAGCGCGGCGGGCAAAGTGTAGGTACTCATCACTTCCAGCTTACGTTCCTGCACTGTTCGGGCGGTAGCAGGGACTAATTCCGGTTATTTGCGGACACCTATTTTCGGACTAGGTCCACGGGAACCGAACCACGTTCCGCGCCCTTGGCAATGGGTACACGCACAGCATTGCCCCACTCGGTCCAGGATCCGTCATAGTTGCGTACAGTCTCGAAGCCCAGCAGGTATTTCAAAGCAAACCAGGTGTGGCTGGAACGTTCCCCGATGCGGCAGTAGGCCACCACGTCGTCGCCGGTCTTAAGGCCGGCTTCCCCGAGGTAGAGGGCTTCGAGTTCGGCGCGGGTGCGGTAGGTGCCGTCTTCTGCTGCAGCCTTGGCCCAAGGCACCGAAGCGGCCGTGGGAATGTGGCCGCCACGCAGGGCGCCCTCTTCGGGGTATGCGGGCATGTGGGTCCGCTGCCCCGTGTATTCCTCAGGAGAACGCACGTCAATGAGGGGCTTGCCCAGATGTGCCAGGACGTCGTCCTTGAAAGCGCGGATAGGCGCATCGTTGCGCTCCACCACGGGGTATTCACCCACCTCGGGCTGGGAAGACTCGGTAGTCAGTTCGCGTCCTTCTGCGATCCACTTGTCACGGCCACCGTCCAGGAGGCGGACGTCTTCGTGGCCGAACAGCGTGAACACCCAGAGGGCGTAAGCAGCCCACCAGTTGGATTTGTCACCGTAAATGACCACCGTGGTATCGCGGGAGATGCCTTTGGACGCCGCAAGTGCAGCGAACGCGGTGCCGTCCACATAATCGCGGGTCACCTCGTCATTCAGGTCGGTGTGCCAGTCGATTTTTACGGCGCCTGGAATGTGCCCGGTCTCGTACAGAAGGACATCCTCATCGGACTCCACGACAACCAGCTTGCCGTCAGCAAGCGCACCGTCCGCCAAGGCTGCCGCGAGCCATTCGGTGGACACAAGACGCTCGGGATTCGCGTAGGACGCAAACTTCTCGTTTCGTTCAACGGGGTAGGGCACAGCAATCGCCTTTCATTGACAACGGACGGAACCAGGCAGAGGAAGGTGGTGGATGTACCGGCCCGGCGTTCTCCAACACTAACCACGGGCGGCGGTGAATGCTTCCCCTCGGTCATACGGTGAAACATGGCCTTGGTCACGTGGCCGTTATCAAGGCGGCCAATGCCGGTATTCTTGCTGGGGACCTAACAGCGAAGGAACTGACCACCGTGGTACAAATCGAACAACTGGCTGCCCGTACTCCGGCGGTCTCCGTGGAGGAACTCCTCAAGGGTTTCTACCCCTCTCCGCGATTCGGAGAGGTATCGTTCGATAGTTACCGCCCGGATCCTGCGCAGCCCAGCCAGGCGAATGCCGTAAAGCTCCTGTCGGCTTTCGCCGACGGCGTCGTGTCCGAGGACAATGGCGGGCTTTTCAAGAAGCTGTTTGCCAAGAAGGCTCCCGTAGCCAGGGCAGGCATCTACTTGGACGGCGGCTTCGGCGTCGGAAAGACCCACCTCCTGGCCTCGCTCTGGCACCGTTCCCCGGGACCGAAAGCATTCGGGACATTCGTCGAATACACCAACCTTGTGGGGGCGCTGTCTTTCCGGAAGACGGTAGAGGCGCTGAGCAGCTACAAGCTGGTGTGCATCGATGAATTCGAACTTGACGATCCCGGCGACACCGTCCTGATGTCCCGCCTTATGCGCGAACTGGCCGACGCCGGTGTGAAGCTCGCGGCCACATCCAACACGCTGCCCGGCTCGCTGGGCGAAGGCCGCTTTGCCGCCGTCGACTTCCAGCGCGAAATCCAGGTCCTCGCCGACCAGTTCGACGTCGTGAGGATCGACGGCGAGGACTTCCGCCACCGCGGCCTGCCGGCAGCTCCTGCCCCGCTCAAGACCGAGGAACTCAAGCACCGCATGAGGGCCGAATTCGAGGGCAAGACCGTTGCCGTGGACGACTTCCGCACGTTGGTTGACCACTTGGCTGCCGTTCACCCGAGCCGCTATCGCCAGCTCATTTCAGGCGTTGAAGCAGTTGTGTGGCGCGACGTCGAAACCATCACCGAACAGTCTGTCGCCCTTCGCTTCGTGGTGCTGGCAGACCGGCTCTATGACAAAGATGTACCCATCCTGGCCAGCGGCGTGCCGTTCGATCAGCTCTTTACTGAAGAGATGATGACGGGCGGCTACATGAAGAAATACTTCCGGGCAGTTTCCCGGTTGACGGCCTTGGCGCGCGAGGCCCAGGACCACGAGCCCGCCTGAGTTAGGCTTTCACCAACGGTTCCCGAACGTTGAGGAGCCACCGGACGAGGATGCCTCCGGCGAGGGCCCAGAAAGCCGCCCCGATACCGGCAAAGCTGAGCCCGGACGCGGCGAGCAGGAAAGTGATGCAGGCCGGGATTCGCTCCTCGGCGACGGCGAGGGCTGAGGAAACGGACGACGCCAGGGTTCCCAGCAACGCCAGTCCAGCCACCGCTTCGAGGAGCCCTGCCGGCGCGGCTGCCACCAGTGTGACCAGCGCCGCCGATGCGCCTGCCAGGATCAGGTAGGCGAAGCCCGAAACGAAAGCTGCCATCCAGCGCCGGCTGTGATCCTTGCCCGCCTCTTCGCCGGCTGCAAGGGCCGCGCTGAGTGCTGCCAAGTTGATGGCGTGGCCGCCAAAGGGAGCGCCAACCAAGGTACCCGCCCCGGTAACGAGCATGGATGGCCGCCACGGTGTGGTGTAGCCGAACGACTTCAAGACTGCGACGCCGGGGATATTCTGCGAGGCCATCGTCACTATGAACAGGGGTAGCCCCAGCCCGATCCCCGCCTCCAGGGTGAATGAGGGTGCGGTCCATTCGAGGCGGGGGAGCAGGCCGTCGCCGGGGATGTGAACGCCGTTTGCGACGATGTGGACGCCGATGACTGCCAAGGCGACGAGCAATGACGCCGGCACCGACCACCGCGGTGCGAATTTCATGAACAGGATCCAGCACAGCAGCACGGGAGCCACATAGAGCGGCGCCGAGCCCAGCGACCTGAACGGTGCAAGGCACAGTGGCAGCAGGACCCCGGCCAACATGGCCTGCGCCAATGCGGTGGGAATTTTGGTCATGAGGCGGCCGAGGACCGGAAGCAGTCCGGTGAGGATGATCAGAACCCCGACGACGAGGAACGCACCGACGGCGGCCGGCCAGCCGCCGTCGACCATTCCAGCGGAGGCGAGCAGCGCTGCGCCCGGGGTGGACCATGCCAGCGTGACGGGCATTTTGGAGCTCCACGACAACCAGAGGATGCCGAGCCCAAACGTGAGAGTGAGGATCAAGAGGCCACTGGACGCCTGCCCTTGAGTGGCACCCACGGCCCGCAGGCCTGCCAAGACGACTGCGAAGGAAGAGGTGAAACCCACCAGCGCCGTAACGATCCCTGCCGTTATGGGCGGCCCAAGGGATTCCTTGCTGGCGAGGCTCTGCGTGGTGACGGAAGCGGTGGGAGGCATAGGTACAAATTACCGTGCCCGCGCGTCGGTCCGCCGTCCTTAAACGCCAAGGGCACCGGTGGCGCCTCTCGGCGGGACCGGTGCCCCCTTGACGTATCTGGTACGGCGACTCAGGCAGCTATGGCTGCGATGGTCCATCCGCGACGGGAGCCTGTGGCTCGCCATCATTGCTGGCCACGAAGTCGGAAGCGGCATTCTGAACGGAATCGACCTGGCCGGCGAACTTGCCGCCGGTCTTCTGGTCGATAAAGTCCCCGGCCTTCTCGATGCCATTGTGAATGGCTTCTTCGTTGCCCTGAATGAGACCCTGAGCCTTGCCCTTCAGGTCGTCAATTAAACCCACGGGCACCTCCTTTCCTTCGCGGAGCCAGATCGCTCCTCCGCGTCCGACCCTAACACCAGTGAACCTACGTGCCAAGGGCCGGAGAGAGCCTGTGGACAAACTATGCCGAGGGCGTACTGACGTCCGCGTGGCGGGGGCTCGCGGGGTTCATCAACGAATTCCGTCGGCCGTAGGTGAAGTAAATCACCAAGCCCACGATCAGCCACACCACGAACCGGACCCAGGTCTGCCAGTGCAGTTGGGACATCAGGAACGCCGATGCCACGACGCCGAATGCCGGCACCACCGGCATCCACGGCAGACGGAAAGTACGGGGCGCGTCCGGGCGCTTGTAACGGAACACGATCACGGAAATGCACACCACCACGAATGCGGCAAGGATGCCGATGTTGGTCAGGTCTGCGACCTCTTTGATCGGAAACACGCCGGCGAGGATGGCAGATGCAATGCCTGCGATCCAGGTGACGCGCTGCGGAGTGCCGTGGCGATCGGTCTTTGAGAACCATCCGGGCAGGAGCCCATCGCGGCTCATGGAGAACCACACCCGGGTTACACCCAGCAGGAACGTCAGCATCACGGTAAGGATGGAAAGAACCGCAAACACGGAGATGATCGTTGCAATGACGGGAAGTCCGACGCTGCTGAATGCTGACGCAAAACCCGCCGTCGGATTGATGTCCTTGTAGTTCTGCATGCCGGTGAGTACCAGCGTGGCGGCGACGTATAGAAGCATGGCGATGATCAGGGACAGGATAATCGCTTTGGGCATGTGCTTCTTGCCATCGGTGGCTTCTTCCGCCGCGGTGCTCATGGCGTCATACCCGAACACCGCGAAGAAGACCGTTGCGGCACCCGAAAAGACAGGCCCGAAGCCGCTGGGCATAAACGGGTTGAAGTTCTGGGTGTTGATGTAGAAGATCCCCAGCCCGATGATGAACAGGATCAGCACCACCTTGATGGCGACGGCAATCAGTTCAAATCGTCCAAAAGCCTTGGTGCCGCGGCTCAGGATCCAGGTGACCAGCAGGCAGACGAGGATCGCGGGAAGGTTGATGACGCCGCCTGTTCCGGCATCCGCGGTGGACGTCATCCAGGCGGGCATATGGATTCCGATGCCTGAAAGGAACGCGTCGACGTAGCCGGAGATGCCGATTGCCACGACGGCCACGATCGCGATGTACTCCAGCAGGAGGTCCCATCCGATGAACCAGCCGATGATTTCTCCCAAGGCCACGTAGCCATAGGTGTACGCCGAACCTGCGCGCGGAATCATGCCCGCAAATTCCGCGTAAGAGAGTGCGGCAGCACCGGAGGCGAGGCCCGCGACGAGGAAGGAGATAAGTACTGCCGGGCCTACGCCCGGGTTGCTGGCGTCCCCGTGGGCCACCAGCCCAGCCAAGGAAAAGATGCCGACGCCGATAATTCCGCCGACTCCGATGGCGGTCAGTTGCCACAGCCCGAGGCTCTTGAACAGTCCGCTGCTCTTGCTTTCTTCCTCAATCTCGTCAATGGGCTTACGCCTCATGACAGATTGGGAAGCCGTGGTGTTACTCATAGGTACTCCTGCCGGTCGGCGTGAAAACGTGAATAAGCTCGAAGTACATTATGCGAGGCCAGTCACATTAGATAAAGCGACTTCTTCCAAGGAGTATCAGTTACATCGTCTAATCAATGCAGCAGCCTGACCGCGTAGGCAGGTTAGCGCCCCAGGAAACGCAAAAAGCAGCTCCGGGGAGCTGCTTTTTCTCGATGGAGTTTTCTTGGAGCGGACGACGAGATTCGAACTCGCGACATCCACCTTGGCAAGGTGGTGCTCTA
>NZ_JARVTA010000033.1:0-2877 GCF_030208915.1 Arthrobacter sp. efr-133-TYG-104 | reverse complement strand
ATTCAACCGGGCAGCCCCGACCACACGGTCGGGGCTCCCCGCATTTAACACCCAACCGCTATGCCCCCGGCAAATGCCTTATATACATGGACCGGGATATACGTGAACCGGGAGGATGACCGCCTTGATTTCCCAATCGGTCACGTCCGCTGTGCGGCCGGCTTAGGGGCATATGGACGCACTCGTAATAGAGTCATGTGATGCTACCGCCACAACCCACTCTTCGATTGCGGTTCCGCGAGACGACTGAGACTGACCTGGATAGCATGGCCGCGTTGCTCGGAGACCTAGAGGTGATGCTCTTCTACCCTGCACCCAAGTCTCGGGATGAAGCAGCTGGCTGGATTCACTGGAACCAAGAGAACTATGCGGAGCACGGGTATGGCCTGTGGATTATCGAAACGTATGAGGGCGAGTTCGTAGGCGACTGCGGCCTCACGTGGCAGCTGGTGAACGGTGCGCAGAAACTTGAGGTCGGGTACCACGTGCGCTCAGACCTGCAGGGGCAGGGGTATGCGACAGAAGCAGCAATTGCTTGTCGTGACTACGCCCGGGACCAGCTTGAAGCCCAAGAACTTATAGCTATCGTTCATCCGGAAAACCGGGCTTCAGAGCGGGTAGCCGAGAAGATCGGAATGCACCGCGTCCCCGATGATCGGGGCGATAACATCGCCGTCCGAGCGGTCCTGGGCATGCAGCTATAGACATGCCCAAGCCGCCCGAGGGCCTACCCGGCAATGAGCTCTTTGACTGGTCCTTCGTGCAATGCCGGGTAGACATCGTCCCGGATCTGGTTGGCCTCCGGATCTGTCATCGTTCTGGTGAGGGGGCGACGTACCAGCCGTATCAGGGCGTTCGCTTGTCCTTTTCGGATTTGAAGCCGTTCCTGCGCCTTCACCGGAAGTTCCGCCTGGGCAGTGAGGGCCAGCAGTTCAACGCTTTCCAAGTCGTCCGCTAGCCCATTCAAGGCAGTGCGGACTCGATCTCCGAGTACTTCCGCGTCCATGTCTGCGGGGACGACGATCGGTATATCCCGTCGGATGGGTGGCATCTGTGAGACTGGCTGCCACGGTTCCAGGTTTTTCATTTGTTCTTCGATGCGCTTGTCCGTCGACCGGAGCAACCTGATGTCCGGGATCCCTTTGCGCAGCATGAGGGCACGGTCCAGGCCCATTCCAAGGGCTAGACCATTCCAGTTGGTGGGATCAAGGCCGGCTTGTTCGAACAGGTGCGGGGCCATGAGGCCGCACTCGGCAAGTTCGAGCCACTCCCCGTCCATAAGGACATCAACCTGCAAGCCGTGTTGGGTGTAGGGATGGATTGCCGGGACTGCGCGCCACTCGGCAACGGGAAGCACAGCTTGAACCAGGGCGGAGATCATGTCTTGAAGGTCGCCGACGTCGAGCTTCACCTGTGAGCTGACACGCCACAGGTCTAGCTGGTGAGGCGTTCCTATATGGGTTCGGTCGATGGAATCGCGACGGTAAACAAGACCCGGGATGGCCCAGAGTTCATCCGTGGACGCCCCAGAGTCCAAAGCTCGGAGCAGCGATGGGATGGAGGCCGAGGTGTGACTCCGCAGCATTACCGTTGGGCTGACGTAGCGGGAGTATTTTTGATCCCGTGTCACGTCAGAGGCATGGAAGCCGAGGTGGTCGTAGTTGTCGACCACGCTGACCAAGGGGCTGTGGCGGATGACCCGGACGGCAACATCCCACTTGCGGCTGAGTGTGGAACTGACTGCTTGCAGAAGAGTTTGCATTGCATGGGGCCCGCTGCTGGGATCGGAGAGGTCCCGGATGGTCAGGGCATCATTGAGTTCGGTGGTGCTGAGGTATGGAGGCATGGTGGTCCGTGGGTTCGGATGTAGGGAGGGGTGAAGTTCTCCCCCCGACTCGAATCCGGCGCCAGGACCTAGGCGCGCGCCAGTAAGCCCTCGCGACCGGAAACCGGTCGGGGGCAAGTAAATCGGCGCATAGACAGCATGAGGGCAGCTATACCCCTGCAGTTCCGAGGACCACCTTGGCAAGATGCTGTGAAAAGGCTGCCTAAACAACCACCCGCCCGGGTACGAAGAACCTCAACCCTGATGTTGATCGTGTTCCAGTATCCGCTTGAGAGCTCTCAAGTCCTTGTTGTTGGCCCGCCGCATTGCCAAGCGAATGAACGGCGCCACCAGCCTGGGGAACCCGCTAGGGGTACCCCGGTTGCGGAGTGTCACTTGGGTCCCGCCCCCGCTCACGGAGTCGTAGCGGTAGCTGGTCTCCATGGGGAAGGGGCCTTCCGCCGTACGCATCACCAATGACCTCGACGTATGCTCGACAATCTCATAGGTGTAGCGAAGCTCCCGGCCGAGGAAATGGGCAACGAACGCGACTTTCGTACCAACGCCCAGAGGGGGTGGCGTCTCCCACTCAACTTGGGAGATATTCGCGTACCACTCGGGAGCGCGGGACGGGTCCGCCATGTACTCCGCCACGACGTCGACTTTCCGTTGGATGTGCTCGGTAACCTGCACATCGATCGCTGGGGGTGCCGCAGGTTTCGTCATGTGGCCCAGCCTAGTCCGCCACATGAACACTCGGGCAGAGGTCCAGGTCTCGACGGCGAGACCCGCCTCGATCATTGGATGGTGGTGTTTGTGGGTGGATTTGCGTTGGTGTGGTGGGGCGTGTATTGTTTTCTGAGTCGCCGGGTGCGAAACGGAAAGCCGGAAGGTGTGTACGGTTCGGTGGGCGGCCAAAAATAACTCTTCTTTTCCAATGGCCCTTGTTGTGGTGTGCTGCTTTTGTGGTGTGCTTGTGGGGGTTATGTTTTGGGGGGTCTGTTGTTTGAGAACTCAATAGTGTGCCAAGTTTGTTGATGCCGATTGTTTTT